>JADJPK010000024.1 GCA_016713305.1 Betaproteobacteria bacterium | reverse complement strand
TTCGGAACATATGCAAGAAAGTTCAAGAAGTTTTCCTAGCGAAACCGAGGAATGTTAGAACAGTGCCTCGGGCATGTACAACAACTTGCGAACTCTCGTTCATCCACCATGGCCATTCCTATTTCCATCGTTCGCCGCTTCGTGAATTTCTTGCTGTTGTTTGGCATTTCCGCGATGTCATGTCCTGGGGCGCACGCCCAGAACATGGGGGATGCGGACTTCGACGCCAGTGCGTACAACCTCAACGCGCAGCTGCTCGCCGTTTCAAGAAAGGCGATGCGGGCGCGCGTCTGCGCTGCCGAGTCGCGGCGCGGCACCGAATGCGCGCAACCGCAACGGCGAAACGCCCCTCATGCTCTTCGCGCGGAAGGGCAACGGTCCCATGGTCCGGACCCTTCTGGAGAAGGGCGGAGACGTGAACCTCCGGCACTGGACAAGACCACGCCATTGATGGCCGCGGCGTACGGGCTATGTGGAAGTCATGACGCTGTTGCTGGATGCGGGTGCCGATCCGCAGGCGCAGGACCAATTGCGCAAGTCCGCCATGATTTACGCGGCGGGCGGGGCGGGCTGCCGCCGTGGCTCTGCTCCTGGATCAGGGCGTCGAGCTGAATCGCCGGTACGAACACGACCTTACCGCGCTGATGTGGGCGGCCGGCTCGGGAGATGAGAAAACTGTCAGGGTTCGCTGGATCGCGGCGCCGAACTCGACAGCCGGGACGATCGTGGCATGACCGCCGCACAGATCGCGCGCAAGCTGGGACACGAAAGATCGCAGCGGCCTGATCGAGGGGCAAGGCAGTGGAGGGCAGGTGACGGAGGCCGGTCGGCGCAGCACTTCTTGCCGTGCTGAGGCGATGGGCCGGCTCCGCCGGGCGATGCGCCCGGCGCCGTACGGAGGTGCGGCATCCGGGCCGGGTCCGCGTCACATGAGCGAAAGGCCGGACAGTGTTGCGGCTGCCAACGTCATGACCACGGAGTGACCGCAGGTCCAGAGCATGGTGGCGTGACAGAGCCTCTGGCGGTTTGCCGCTCAGCAGATAGGGACGCCCGTCCTGGGGCGTCTGCATGAGATGCAGCCCCGGGCCGGGTGGCCCGCACCATCTGGGATCGCAGTACTTCCGAACGCGCTGCGGCGCGGGCAGTCTCCCACTCCTTCAGATCGATCTCGCCGTTTCGATCCTGGTCGAACCGGCGCAGGAGATCCGGTCTGTCCTTCTTCCACTGCGCGAGCAACTCGCTCACTTCCTCGCTCGTCGAAGCCTCGTGATCGCCCGCCATGCAGCGTGCGGAACCCGCCCAGCGCATAGAGCAGGTCTCCCCGGAGCGATCCACCATTCGGTCTTCCGGTAGGGCGAACTCGTCCATTGACGGCGATGCACAGCCACCACCGTCGCGCCGTCGGATCGATCACGCAGTCGCCCGTGGCATCGCGAAGCAGAAACGTGTCTTCGCTCGATCCGCTGTCGATCGGCGTGTACTTGTTGTTGCGCTACGTTCCTCCACCAGATAGCGGTACCACACGCAGCGCATGTTCCCGAGCTTGGAGTGGAGGTAACGGTCTTCGTGCGTCTGGGCGGTTCGAGAAGTTCCACAAAGCCCTGGGGCGCCGATGCGATCCGTGAGGTGGGGATGTCGTTGACGTGCCGCAGCCGCTGATAGCTCTTGATCCATCCATAGGCAGCTGCCGCCGCTATGAATGCCGCGCTGGAGAGCCATACGACGTGCAACCTTGCATGCACGGCGACGATGACGGCGCCGACGTACAACGCCGCCAGCGTTTCGTCGAGCGTCGAGGCGCGCAACCCGCGCAACCACATGCCCGGGGTGCGCCGCCGTTCAGGCGAAGAGTGCCTTCACGTCCACATCGGCCTTTTCCTCGGTGGTGAAGCGCAGGAGAGACTTGGGTGGAAACGAGAAGAGGCTGACGAGCAGGTTGTCCGGGAACTGCTCGCGCCGGACGTTGTAGACGTTCACCGATTCGTTGCAGAACTCCCGCCGGTCCGCTATCTGGCTTTCCAGGCCGGAGATGCGAGCGAGCAGGTGCTGGAAGGTCTCGTTCGCCTTGAGGTCGGGGTACGCCTCCGCAACGGCGAAAATGGTGCCGGAGCCCCGCGCGCAGCATGGATTCGGCCTGACCCAGGGCGGGGATGTCCTGTTTCTGCCTGGCGTCGTGGACTCTCGAACGCGCCGCGATCACCTTCTCAAGCGTGCTCTCTTCGAACTGCTTGTACTGCTTGCAGGTTTCCACGAGCTTGGGCGGCTCGTCGTGGCGCTGCTTCAGCACCACGTCGATGTTCGACCATGCCTTGCCGACGTTGTGCTTCAACTGCACCAGGGCGTTGTAGAGGAGAACGCCATACACCGCAGCCAGGGCAATGAGGGCGATCAGCACCAGCAGAAACACGCTCATGGGCAGAAGCCTCCGGAGGTGGGGCAAAATGGTGGTGCGACGCCACGACTACCGGCCCTAGGACCCGCCCGATCAGACCCGAAAAGTCGGTTTGCGTGCACGTCGCATCCGCCGCGGAAGCACATCCTATGCCGTCATTTTGTGAGGTTTTGCCGCCGGAATCTCGCCTGGGTTCATGGGCTTCGGTAGAATGCGCGGCTTTTCTCGGTGAGTCCCCGGTTCCAGTCATGGCGTTGATTGTTCAAAGTGCGGCGGGACGTCCGGTCGGATCCGTCGAGCGTATCCAGGCGGTGGCCCGGCGGGTTGCCAAATGGCGGCGCCATGGTCACGACGTGGTCTTGGTCAGTCCGCCATGAGCGGCGAAACCAATCGTCTCATCGGCCTTGCGAAAGCGATCCAGGCCACCCCGGACCCGCGCGAACTCGATGTCGTGGCGGCCACGGGCGAACAGGTGACGATCGGCCTGGCGGCCATGGCGCTCATGGATCAGGGTATCAAGGCAAAGTCATATACGGGCGCCCAGGTTCGGGTTCTCACGGACAGCGCGTTCACCAAGGCCCGCATCCTGTCCATAGACGAAGAACGTCTTCGCGCCGATCTGGCCGCGGGCTACGTGCCGGTCGTGGCGGGATTTCAGGGTGTCGACGAACTGGGCAACATCACCACGCTGGGCCGGGGCGGTTCCGACACGACGGGTGTCGCGCTGGCCGCAGCGTTACGTGCCGACGAATGTCAGATCTACACCGACGTGGACGGTGTCTACACGACCGACCCCCGCATCGAACCCGGTGCGCGCCGCTTGAAGACGGTGACGTTCGAGGAAATGCTCGAGATGGCAAGTCTCGGGTCGAAGGTGCGCAGATCCGCTCTGTCGAGTTCGCGGGCAAGTACAAGGTCAGATTGCGCGTGCTGTCGAGTCTTACCGATCCCGACATGCCGATCGGGGAAGAGGCACAGTCCGGCACGCTCATCACGTTCGAGGAAGACGAGAAGATGGAACAGGCAGTCATCTCCGGCATCGCGTTCGCGCGCGGTGAAGCCATGCTCACGGTCATGGGCGTCCCCGACAAGCCCGGCATCGCCTACGCGATCCTCGGTCCGGTGGGCGACGCGAACATCGATGTGGACATGATCATCCAGAATGCCAGCGTCGACGGGAACACCGATTTCTCATTCACCGTTCCCCGCGGCGACTATGTGCGCGCCATGAGCATTCTCGAGGAAGTGAAGCAGCACATCGGCGCGCGAGCGATCGTCGGCGACAACAAGATCTGCAAGGTGTCCATGGTGGGTGTCGGCATGCGTTCGCATGTGGCGATCGCCAGCAAGATGTTCCGGACGCTGGCCGAGGAGGGCATCAACATCCAGATGATTTCCACGTCCGAGATCAAGATCTCCGTGATCGTGGACGAGAAGTACATGGAACTTGCCGTAAGGGTGCTGCACAAGGCGTTCGAACTGGATCAGGCAGCCGTTTGAGGCCGCGATAGCGTTTGACCCGAAGAGGCCGAGCGGTTATTCTCTCGCCCCTTCGGAGACGTGACCGAGAGGCCGAAGGTGCTCCCCTGCTAAGGGAGTATGCGGGCAAAACCTGCATCGTGGGTTCGAATCCACCGTCTCCGCCAGTTGGTCATGCCGACAATAAGAACAATGCGCCCGTAGCTCAGTTGGATAGAGTACCTGGCTACGAACCAGGGGGTCGTGGGTTCGAATCCTGCCGGGCGCGCCAGAAAATCAAGGACTTGGGTGGAAACATCCAGGTCCTTTTTGTTTCTGTGCGTGAGTTTTGCGTGACTTTTGTCACGCAACCGCGCGCAGCACCGTAATCGCCGGTGTCGCGAGCGATCGATCTATCCGATTCACCGCAGTCAGCAGTTCCGCCAGTTCGGCAACGGAGTAGTGAGTCGGCATGCTCCGGGTCTTGTGTCCAAGGAGCACCGCGCGTGTTTCCTCCGGTACGCCAGCCGCCCGCAACCTTCTTCCGAAGGTGTGCTTCAGGTCGTGAACACGAACGTTGGCGAATCCCCACGGTGCCTCCCGCCCCAGAATCTCCCGATACTTCTCTGCTGCGCGCTTCCTGGCGCTCTGCCAAGCGGTGTTGTTCATCGTCTCGATCGGTCGTGCCTTGCTCGGCGCGCTCTTGTAGACGCTGGGATCACGCAGTCGGGGACGCTGGTACGCGAAGACGTACTCGGGATCCCGGCCACGCATCTGCTCCACTGCTGCGCGCGCCTCGTTGCCCAGAACCACGAGGCGGTCCTCGCGGTTCTTGACGTACTCACCAGGCACGATGAACACACTCACGCCAAGCGCCTCGACCTTCAACTCCCACGACCACCGCAAGCCACAGACTTCCTGGTCCCGCAGGCCCGTGTTCACCTTGAACACGGCCATCGCCCGATTGAAATCGGGTAACGCCCCGAACAACAGGTCCTGCTCTTCCCACGACAGCGGATACGGCCGGCGAGCCCCACGATTCCGTTCGATCGTCATCAGCGGCGCCGTCTGCAACCACGTCATGCCGTTCGGATGTCTCCAAACGCGTGCCGCCAAGTTGAGAATGCGCCTCACGATTTCGATCGCCCGATTGACCGTGGTCAGGCTCACCTTGTCGTTCTTGAGCCGGTACTCCTTGAAGGCTCGTACCGTCTCATCGTGGACTTCCTCGAGATACCGGTCACCGATCCACGGGTCGAGCGTCTCAATGTGCCAGGCTGCCACATCGATCGTCGCGACCGTATCTCGGTAGTCACTCAGGTACTTCGCCGCAGCTTCTCGGAAAGTAACGCGAGGACGCGTTCCGCCTTCCTTGGCGAGCCGGATCCGCTGGACCTGGTTGGCAAGCCAGCGCTCAGCGTCCTCGTGACTGACCGGTCCGAGGCGCGCGTAGACTCGCTCTCCGGCGACTCGTTTGTCGATGGTCTTGTTTCCTTCGGCATCGGTGCAGATGCCACTGGTCTTTGTGCGGCCCATGTACTTCCTCCTTTCTCGACGAGGGACCGCACGTCGCCACTGGCATGATCGAACCGCTCTGCGCGGGCGTCAATACCGAGGAGTTCACGCTCGATCTGCTCGGCTCGCGCGTCGAGATCTGCCCGTCGGTAGGCCTTCGCCTGTTTCGAGATTCGAAGGACCGGCAGGTGCGGGCGGACGTTCTTGGCGAACCAGGCCTTGTCGACCTGAAGGTAGTGATGGGCAACGCTGACTCGAATCCAGCGTCCCCACGCGTGATCAATTCGACGGCTCATTGGTGATGCTGTCCCCAATCGGCTTGTTCTCGACAACGCATCGGTGACTCGTCGGCTTCGGCGACCAACGACGTCCCGATCAGGTGCTTCCCTGCGAGAGAGCGACGCGAATCAAGACCAAGGCTCTCCCGCTGGGTTGCTAATACGGGATTCATGCAAAAACGTCGGAAACAAGGCGAAGTCGCGACGCAGTGCGGAGCGTCGGGACTGGTGCGGAGACTCAGCACCTCCGTCACAGTCAGGCCGTTACGCGGCTGCTCTTCGCGGAGGACGCTGAATGAACGAGGGTGAACTGATCAAGACGCTGGTCCAGGCAAACGATATCCCGGTGAGCAAGTACCGGGCTGCCTGGAGTCGCTGCTGGAACTGATCGAGGGGGATCAGGAAAGGCGGGGCGGTCAGCATCATCGGTTTCGGCAACTTGTCAGTCGTCAAGCGGGCAGGCCGCAAACGCCGCAATCCGGCCACCCGCGAAGCCTTCAAGTTGCTTGCGCTGAAGGTGCCGAAGACAACTTCCGGCGCGGCGTTCAAACCCTCGATCGGCGGCAAGTGATCCCAGCGACCGACAAGCGCGAGTGGCGCCTGGACCGCGACGCGCCACGGTGCTGCCTATCGATGCCAGGCGCGTTTCGCTCTGCGACGTCGCCACCACACCACCGGCGTCGCGGTGGTGAGCAACAGCCCTCCGACGACCAGCACCCCCAACATGGAGTCGGAGAGCACGGGCTGGACCGGTGGGCGATCACGGATCTTATCTGGGAACGCCCGTGCATCCACCGGGACGATCTTCCAGTCCTTCCGGTCCGAGGGCACGCGCGCCATGTACGCGTCGAAACTCCCCACCGGGAAACTTCCCATGGCCCGGCTCGACGGGATTTGCGGGATGCGCACGAACACGATGGCCTGGACGTGGTCGGCCAGAAGTCTCTCGTAAGCGGTCGAAGCGCGCGACGCTGACGACACCATCGCCAGCCGGTCGCTCCCCAGGGTCTCGAAGGCCGCGCGCGGTTAGAGGCGTACCCGCTTTTCCGTGAGGTAGCGGAAGGTCTTGCGTCCAGCCGAGAAGTCGAGGTCGGTGACCGACGAGTAGAAGTACCCGGCCACCGCCTTCACGTGACTCGTCGGTCCGAGCCGCGGATAATTCCATCCCAGTCCGGCCAACGTGTCGACGCTGATACCGGCGCAGTTGGCCTGCGCATGGTCGTACGCCACGTGCTGGCGGTAGAAGCGCTCGAAGACGCGAATGATCGCGCTCTGGAACTGCTGCGCCGGCGCGGGATCGTCGAGGATCGCCACCAGGACGTAGGAGGGCCGGTACCACGCCTGACCGCTGTTCAGATCGGTCATATAGGCGTCCATCGGCAGCATCGCGGCGACGATGCCCTTCTCGCTGACCGTACCCAGGTTGTAGAAGTTGTTCACCATCCAGTCGGCCATGCTCCGGTCCGGGCCAAGCCAGCCGGTGAATACCGCGAAGTGGCCGCCATGGGCTTCGTCGTCATCGCCCTGCGCGCCGTTGAGGACGAACCCGAGCACCGCTCTCCGATCTGCGTGTCCCGCAGCGCCAGGGGTCCGTTCCCACAGGACCCGCGTCGCATAGGGCGCAGACGCGCCACCGCCCTCGGCCTGAATCAGCGTCGCGAGCGACTCGGCGGTGGCCAGCGGGAGCGCAGGAGAGGCGGTAAGACGCCAGGTCTCGGGCCACAGCGTCCGGGCCTGGAACGCACCGCCGTCGGGGCTGCGCGTGCCGCGCATCCGGATCGGCGTTCGGCTCAGGTACTCGATCGAGGAACGATCGAAGTACGAACGATTGGAGGCGATCTTCTGCACCACCGAGAACGCCACGGTCCCGATCCCCGGCACATCGACCGCGGTCGCGTCCGGCTTCAGAGTCGCGTTCGACACCTGATCGCGAGACCCGGTCCACACCAGGAACGGCAGCCGGGTCCGGAGATGGCCGTTCATCGCCGCCCAGCGGCGGATGTCGTCCTCCACGGAGAGCGGGCCATCGTCGAGCGGTTCGGGGTCGGCTCCGCGGGCCACGCTATTCGATCTTGGGGATTGCGGGACGAACTCGAGACGCTGCTGGGCATTCCGGTTGACGTGCTGACGCCGTCCGATCTCTCGCCGAAGTTCCGGGAGAAGGTGTTGGCGGAGGCTCGTCCCGTATGAGCGGGGAGCGCCTCGCAGATCGCTTGGACCACATTCGGACGGCAGCAGCGGATGCCTGCGATTTCGTGGACGGGTGGGAGTACGCGACATTTCTTGGCGACAATCGTACCCAGCAGGCCATCGTCATGAGTCTCATCATCATTGGCGAGGCTGCCACCACGGTGATGGATCGACATCCCGAGTTCGCGGCAGCCCATCCAGACGTTCCTTGGCGCAGTATGCGGGGAATGCGCAGGCTCGTGCGCGACGACATTCGTTGCCGGTAACGCATCGAGCGTGTGTCGAGGCCATCACGTCCGTTCGGGCAAGGGGCGACTCTACCGCCCTCCCAACTCCCGGAATATGGCGTCGGTCTCCGGCGATGGCGGGACACCGAACTCGGCGATGACTGCGTCGCGACATCGGCCATAGACCGCGAGCGCTTCCGAACGTTCGCCCATGTCGCGCAAGGCGATCATGAGTCGACGATGCAGGACCTCTGTCGCCGGCTCGAGGAGCAGCGCACGCCTAAGCAAGTCGGCGACGGACGCATCCCGGCGGCGGTCCCGATACACATCCGCTATGCCCGTGACGGTCGACACGAATATGTCCCGGAATCGAGCGCGGGCCGTCACGAATTGGGGTAGCGCGTCGTCCTCCACCAGGAAGTGTCCGCGATAGATCGAGAACAACTGGGTCGTCAGTCGGTCGGGGTCCAGGGTGGCGAGCACCGACCCCGAGCGGGCGCAAGCTACCTTGTCCGCGATGCGCTCCAGCGCCATGGCGTCGGTGCGCACCTTCGCAGGATTCAGACGCAGCTTTCCGTCCCGGGACAGGAGCGCGTCCTCGAAGACCAGTGCCTTGCGCAGCCTGTGCAGGGCATTGGCGAACGCGTTGGTGGCGGCGTCCCCGTCCGAGTGCTTCCAAAGAGTGTCAAGCACCGAGGAAACCGACGTGTCGGCGTCGCCGGCGGCGGACACCAGCTTGAGGAGGTCGAACAGCAAGGCGGGAGTCTTTCTTCCCGTCTGCAACTCCCGGTCATCGATCTCCACCCGGAATCGACCGAACGTCTCGATTCTGATGGGGTAGGGCCAGCTCTCGTCGGCGCCATCGGGTGCGTCGACCCGCCATTCACGGATGAATCGTGCCGCGGTCGGTCGTTCCACGCCGCGCTCGCAGGCGAGCGCGAACATCCCGGCCAGGGGTTCCCGCACGAATCTGACGACGGTCTGGCGAGGGACGCTGTCCCGGCAGGCCAGCAAGACGGAGCGGAACAGATCCAATGCCTGCGCTTCCCGCCCTTCCTGTCTCGCGAGTTCCGCCTCGAGAGCGCGGACGACCCATTCGTGATTGCCGATCCAGGAATCCTGCAATGCGCTCTTGACGCTGCGCAATGCTTCCCGCGCCGAGGTTACGTCCCCAACGAGCAGGTAGGCGCCAAGCGTGCAATCAATCCAAGATACTCGAAAGAACACGCCCGGGATCTCGGCGGCGAGTTTGCGAGCCGCATCGGCTTCCCGTACCGCCTCTTCGTGGTGCCCGAGGGCGATCGCGGCCCAGCATCGGGCGCAGGTCAGGTAGCCGCGGTCGACGATCCGATCGGAAGGGATGTGCCGTGACAACTCCGTAAGAAGCCGATCCGCGCCGACGGGATCGTGCTCGTAGACGATCAATTGGCAGGCAAGAGTGACGCGTGCGAGGCATCCGAGGGGAGCCAGTCCATGCTCATCGGAGATGGCTATGGCAGCGTCCAGACTCTCGCGTGCAGCCTCGACGTCGAAGTGCGCAATGGCATAGCCGCGCATGGCGTGCCAGAACCCTCGATTGAGTGGCGATAAGTCGGCACCTTTGATCGCGTGGTCGATCTTGGCAATCAAGGCGTGCCCGAGATCGAGGTCTCCGGCCATCGTCAGGTACTGCAGGAGGAAGGTCGCTGTGTAGACCTTTTGGTGAATGTCGATTTCGCCGTCCATCAACTTCATCAGTCGGTCGGCGGCGATGGCAAGCATGGGGTGATCGGGCTTGACCCAGATCGCGGCGAGTTGGAGTCCCGAGTAGCTCACGAGTTGGACGGGGGGCGGCAGCACTTCGGGCTTTGCCAGAATCGATTCCAGGCGCGGAAGCCACGTGAGCATCTCGGGGCTGGTGTGCACCTCCAGCGAAAGGGCCCACAGGATCCCCGAGACGGAAGCGCTTGTCCCGTCAAGTCTCGTTCCGAGGCGAACAGCGCGTAACTGCGTTCCAGATCCTGCCGAGCCGCGCGGGGGTTGACCTGTAGCAGCGCGCTCCCCCGCCAGTAGAGCGTCCACGAATTGCCATCCACGACCGCTCCGGGCAGGAGCGCTATCCGCTCCGAGAGCACCTGCCACCGCCCCTGGCCGGCAGCAGCGGCGCATCTCTGAGGACCATGGGCACGGCGAGATCCCATCCCTCGCACCGGTAGAGGATCTCGAGCGCTTCGCGCGTGGAGTCCCGGGCATCGAGAAGTGCCGCTGCCTTGCGCATCAGCTCCCTGCGCTCGTCGGACGTGGTCGTGGCGAAGAACCGGCCCTCGAGGAACTCCCGGAACAGTGCGTGGAACTCGTAGATCGCCTCGGCGGCTTGACTGTCGGCCGGGGACCGCTTGTAGCAGAAGAGATGGGTGCGAAACAGTTCCTCGAGGAGATCGCCTGCGGCAGGGTGCAGCACAGATCTTGCGCGAGCGAGGGCGTCAGGCGCGGACACAGGGAGAGGAGGCAGAGCATCTTCTGGTCCCCCTCCGGGAAGGCATCGAAGACCTCCGATGCGAAATAGGTGAAGACCTCATCGCGGGCCGCCGTCGTGAGCGAGGTGTTGGGCCTGGACCCGTGTCTCAGGCTCTCGAGGGCCAGGCGGAATCCCGCGGGCCAGCCGCCGGTGAGCTCCCAGACCCTGTTCGCGGTGGCAGCGGGTGTACCGATCGCGATCTGCCGCGCTTCGGGAGCCTCCAACTTCAACAACTGCCAGTCGAATCCCCCCAGCAATGCATTGGCCCGCTGCCGTATGGTTTCTTCGGGCGGATCCCTGCGGCTGATGACCACCAGGTTCATACCGGGGGGCAGTTCATCGATCAGCACGGCCAAAAAGGTATTCACGAGGGAGTGCTCTGGGATCTCCTGGTAGTTGTCAAGAACCAGCACGCAGTCCTGGGGTAGCGCAAAGACAAAAGGTCGGATGAACCTTCTGGCAAAGCCCGCCACGTCACCCAGGTACTCGGGAGACAGCTTCGGAAGCGAAGCTCCGGTGTCGCCCGCCAGGACGGAAAAGTAGTCGACGAAGGTTGCAGGGTCGCCATCGCCAGCGTCGAGTTGTATCCATCGAGCGCTCCGGGATCGGCGCTCCAGATAGCTGGCTATGAGTGTTGTCTTGCCATATCCCGGTGGGGCCGCCATCCAGAGCGCCGGTCGCTCGAGGGCGATGTCGAGTTGACTGAACAGACGAGGGCGGTCAACCGCATCGGCAATACGGGGAACGCTTGTCTTTCCCAAGCTGCGATTCAAAGGGAGGGTCATGTCGAGCGCTTCGAGTTGTTTCGGCGAGTTTGCCGCGATTTCGGCCGGATGGGCACACGAGGCCCGAATATCTACTGAATCGCTAAATCGAGATGCTTAGCCTTGACCCCATCGCTTCCGTCGGATGGTCGCCAGCCGACACGGTCGGGGCACGTTGCGCGGCGGATTTACGGTACCGATCTTGCCGCTTGCTGCGACGGTCCGTCAGCCTGCGCCAAATGTCGAGACCTAAAATTGAAACTGGGAGGGGCAATTGTCTATTAGAAACATAGCATTGTGGCTGACGCTGATTCTTGGGGCCACCGAGAGCGCGCGAGGCGACAGTGGTGTGGAGCAGGCCGTAGGCTCCGGTCGAACCCGCGCCGACGCTTGCGACTGGGCGATCAGAAGCGCGACCCTCGCGGCGGAGATCCAGGTTCCAGTGCCTTTGAGACTTGCCTTCAGGGCCACCCGGAAGTGGTGCGCACAGTGCGAGCGTGACGGAACCTCGAGTTCGGATTCCTCGAACTGGACATGCCTGGGATACGTTGAGTGGAGCGCCGTGCAATGAGCGCGGGTCCACTGCGTGCAGCGCCCACGGGTGCAGTTCCCGGCATTCACGGTCTTGCCGCCAAGACGAGCATTCTGGCCATCGGAATCGCCGCTGTCGGGGTGGCAACAGTGTGCGGCCCCGTGCGTCCTGCAGAATTCGGCGCGCCCCCCCTTTCGCTCGACGTCCAATTGGAAGGGGGTCGCGCGTCGGCCTCGGTTGCCGGCAGGCTCGACTCGGAACCGATCACCTCTACCGGATCAGTCCGCTATCGAGTGGGGCTCACCCTGCACGGAACCTTCCGGGAATCCTGTCGAAGGGGAACGGTCGTGCTTCGCTACAAGTTCATCCCAAGGGTCATGGATAGCGCGACCGGTCATTCCGCAGATCCGGGGGCGCAGGCGGCAGGGGCGATCGCACTGGCGCTACTCGACACGCGGGGGATGTCCGAGGTGGTCTCATTCAGGACGAACGACAAGGGCGAGGCGGACATCGTCGACAAACTGCTGATCAGCGCTTGCATGTCGCTCGACCCCAGGATCAGGATCGATTGCGCAATTCTGTGGCGCGACGATGCACAACTGCGGTGCGATCGCTGAGATCGTCCGAGAAATCTCCGGCAGGAATGCAAGGTGGCGCCGATAGGTCGGACCTGGTCAGCGTTCCCGAATGACCGACCCCGCTGTCGAGAATGCCCCGCTATCGGCCGGGACGCGGACGAGGTGTTCCGCTCATCGGAAGTCGAACAGACGCAAGGAGTTCCTCAATTGAAATCGCGATATCTCTTTCGCTCCCTCATGGCCACTGCTTTCCTTGTTCCGGTCGCCGGGTGCGTGATCCTCTTGTCCGGCGTGGCACTCTTTGGCGCCGGGCCGGCGCACGCGCTGACTGTCAAGGCCAGCGCCAGCACGTGGATCGTCGAGGAAGATGTCTGGAATTGGACCAACGGCTGCCACATGTACGACGCCGGGGGTACGTCTCATCGCACGCCACTGGCGGTTTCTTCACTGTCAAGGAATTTAAAGGGTACAACGCTAGGTCCCGTGATCGCGAGTGCGATGCCGTCCGAGTTGTACCACTCGCCGACCGGTGAATTCGGCGTGGGCGGCGACTGGTTCAACCCATCGGGCGACTATGTCGTGTTGCCGGGCTCGTTTCCCGGATTGCTCTTGGGTAACTGGTCGAGGGACCCCGCGCCTTTCGAGAAAACCGGCACGCTCAACTCTTCCGGCAACTTCCTCGCTCTGGCGGTGGCCGCGCCCGGGGTCTATCGCGCCGTAGCGAATGCCGCATTGCCGCCGGCCGGCGCGTTCGCGAGCGCGATGTCAATCGATCGTGTCACGGTCATGAGCACCGAACGGGCGGGGCAACTGGGATTCATGGAAGTCCAGCTTCGACTTGACGGGTTCATCGGGAAGTCTGGTGATGCTGAAAGCATCGGCGGAGGTCAGATCGCGCTCTATGCCCTGAATCGGAATTTCGTCGGGCAGATGCTCCCGTCGCCCACAACACAGGCCGGCGCGGCCCGCCTCTATGATCCGTTGGGCAGATACCCCGCTTACCCGGGGGTGACCGGCGGTTGGCAGGGTTGGTATCCCGAGCGCTCAGTACTTAACGAGACTGGCGTGGTGCTGCATTCGACCCGCTTCATGAAAGGGATCGACGACGTGGTCGTGACGCTTGACGTGCCGTTCCGCTTCGACGAGTCCTTCGACCTCCAAGTGATGCTGGCTGTCGCCTGCGATGTCGTTGGATATGATGACCTCGCGTGCCACGCAGATGCCGGCAGCACGGCGTATTGGGACGGGATCCGGTCGGTCCGATTGGCGGACGGCGAGGAGATCCCGGGCTTCTCGGTTCAGTCGGAATCCGGGTTTGACTGGACCCGCAGTGCGATGTCAGTGCCGGAACCGGCGTCGTGGCTGCTCATGGCGATGGGAGTGGCGCTCCTGTCGGCGTGGGAGCGGCTGGGGCGGCCCACAAGAGTGGCATCACGCGACCGTGATGTGCGCAGGGGCTCGGGCCAGCTGCATCCCGCGATCGAATGCGCGGATGGGGTGACGCCATGAGCGCGTCCGACAGCGATATCCTGGCCGTGGACTCCCGTCACGCGTCCCTGAGTGACTTCAATCAAGGCATTGCGAGCGATCTATTCGAGCGGACGCGCCGCTTCCAGGGGTTCCTGAAGGACTGGCGGGGCCGGGAGTTCGATCGCTATCTCCTGCCGGTCCTGTCCTACCACGGCGGGCGAGCCCGTGTCCGCGAGAACGGACAGGGAAGCGTCCGCGAAGTCATCATGTTCTGCTCGGCAGACTACCTGGGGCTGGCGCGGGACGAAGCGGTCCTCGGTGCGGCGGCCCAGGCCCTGAGATCTCACGGGGCCAGCGTGTCTTCGGTTCCGGCTATTGCGGGGACGACCGACCTCCATACTGAATTGGAGCGGCACATCGCGGATTTCGTGGGGGCGGAGGCCTGCGTCCTGTTCCCGACAGGGCACGCGGCCAACATCGGCACCATCGGCGCGCTCTGCGGCATTCGGGATCTGGTGGTGGTGGACAAGCAGATCCACTACAGCTTCATAGAGGGGAATCAAGGCAGCAGGATGCCGCTGGGAGAGCTTCAAGCACTCGGATCCGGACCATCTTGCAGCGGTTCTCGAACGAGTGCAGTCAGGCGAAGCGACCGCGGCGTGCTGGTGGTTGTGGAAGGCGTGTATGGGATCGACGGTGATGTAGCGCCGTTGGCAGAACTTTCCCGGGTCGCCCGCCATTACGGCGCTCGTCTCATGGTGGACGACGCCCATGCCACCGGGATGCTAGGAGCGCAGGGACGCGGGTCTGCGGAGTCGCTAGGGTGCCCGCTGCCCGATCTATTGATGGGATCGCTCAGCAAGGCGCTTGGAAGCATGGGCGGATGGATCGCCACAGATACGGCGACCGCGGACTATCTGCGCCACTTTGCGAAGACGATCGTGTTCTCCGTCGGTCTGCCGGGCGTGCAGGCGGCGGCCGCATCGGCCGCTCTGCAGCGTATCCGTGACGACGGGGCACTGTTGGCGCGACTGCGCGCGAATATCCAGGTGTTCCAGGATGGCCTGGCTGCCGAGGGAATTCCACAGTACAAGAGAGGCGAGTCAGCCATCCATTCGGTCAGAATCGGTTATGAACCGCTGATGCGGGACGTCCTTCGCGACTTGTTTCGAGAAGGCGTATGGGCGGAAGGACTGATCGTGCCGGCGGTACCGAGGGGTGAGGAGCGTGTACGGTTCAGGATCCGGGCCGAGCACGAGCGGCAGGATCTGGAAAGGACCGTCTCAGTTCTCGCGTATGTCCTGCGGCGAAATGGAGTCCAGGCAGACGCTAAGCGACAGTCCGAAGGAGTGTCGTCGCCGCACCGTGCGGAGGGCCGCCCGTTTGCGGAGATCGTCGATGTGGCGCTCGCATGCGCGGAGGAGGCGAGATCCGCGCCGACGTGGACCAGCGCGAACGCTTACCGCAGGATCGTGGCCGGAGAGGGGCCTTGGGAATCGGTGTGCGCCGAGCGCGAGGCTTTCACGGCGGCTGTCGATTCGGCCTCGCGCGCAGCCGCAATGCCTACGTCCCGGGCGACAGCGTGCATCTGGGGAGCGAACGCCTGGGGTTCCCGGTGACGTGGCAGTGACTGGGAATGCGGCAGAACTGCTCGACCATGTCGTCGGTCAGGCGGTGGCATGGCTCGATGAACGGGTCGATAGGATCCTCGCGCCAGCCCAGCCACCACTGCAGTTGCGGGGGGGTGGTATACGCTTTGACGGCGAGACGGGCGGCAAGCCCTTCCTCGAACCGACCGTGGTGCCCCTAGTCGCCGCCTCCTTGGAAAGGCATGGCTTTCGGCGCTCTCTCACGCATACCTACTCCCGGCATCCTGTCGTCAACGGGCGACCCGCGCGGCGGTGAACCGGCGGGCAGACTGCGTTTCGAATGTCTCGACCGTGCCGACCTCCGGACGGCGATGGCGCAACTCCATCCAGTGTTTTGCAATACGATCGCGCGCCTTCCTTCGTGCTCCGCACTGTCACTCGATGCCTTCGTCGGCCTCGCTGAGGAACTCCGGGAGCTGATTCTTTCGGACCTATGGGTGGTGGCGAGGCGCGAAGGGAAGGTCGTCGGCTTCTGCGGTGGATTCCCCAACCTGACGGAGTCCTTTCGAGCAGCCAGCGGCATGGCTGGGACCGCAGACCTCGAGGAGATGCGTGGGGCGATCGATCTCGTCAGGGAAGGCTTCCTGGCCTGGCTCGCCGTGGATCCGGACGAAGACACTTCCAGCATTGCGCCGCTGCTGGCGCGCGCTGTCCTCGACAGCATGTCCAGGCGCGGGATGACGCGCGTTTGGATCTCTTGGGAGGTGTCTGCAGGATCCTGCGACGAGGAGTGGCTCAGGCAATTCGTCGGGCCGGAGGAGCGGCGCGTCGAGTATCACATCTTCAGCCGGACGCGGGATCGACGCTGACTGACATGGGGCAGAATCTCGCGGCCCATTCCATCCCTGCACTATTGGCAGATCGCGGGCACGCGGGCCGTGCCATTGTCTACAACTCCGCTGCGTCCCACGATGAGATAAGGTTTGAAAGGCTGCTTAGGTGCGCGGCCACCTTGTCGAGGGACTTGTCGCGAGCCGGAGTCGACGAGGGCCGACCGATCGCATCCGTGCTTCCGACATCGTTCGACGCACTGGTGATCATCCTTGCAGCGTGGATGCATCGTTCGCCGGTATGCCTCCTCCCGTGGCAGATGCGAGGCCATGTACGCCACGCGGCCTTGTTGCGCGATACGCTGGGCTGTGTCGCACCGGGCGTGACGTTCGTGCCGAAAGGCCAGCGACACCCTGGAGAGGGTAGGTGCGCCGCGACGCCGCTTTGTCACGCCATTGAGCCCGGGCAATTGCTCAGCGATGACGGCAGTCCGATCCGGTGGAACTCAGTGCCGGACGATCTCGCGATCCTCCAACTGTCCTCCGGCACAACGGGCAGACCGCGGCTGATCCCCATTACTCATGCGCATCTCGTGGCGAATGCGACGGCGATTGCGGAGCGTGCGGGTACCGGTCCGGACACACCGATCGTATCCTGGATGCCCCTGCACCACGACATGGGGCTCGGCGTGTTCACCCAGGCGTTGTTCGGGGGTGGCGACTTGATCATGCTGCCGACCGAGGTGTTCTCCGCGACGCCGTGGTCGTGGCTCACCGCGATACAGACCCACCGCGGTGCGCCGTCTACCGCGACTCCGTCTTCACTGAGGCTTCTTGGTCTGCTCGCGTCCCGCGGAGCGCGCCCGCGGGTTGATCTCTCGAGCCTCGGCTACGTGTGGGTGGGGGCCGAGCCCGTGTTTCCGCATGCCCTGATCCGGTTCGAGGAAGGCCTTCGAGCCGATCGGCTCGGCGAGTGGGTCCTTCAGCCTGCCTATGGGCTCGCGGAAGCGTCGTCGCGGCGTCGACTCGCCGGCGCGGGACGCCACGCTTGGAACTGGGGTTCGATTCGGAACAGTTGCTGGCCGGACGAGTCGTGTCACGTGACGGGACCGGGGCTCGCCGGATGCTCGGGAACGGTGCTCCGTTGGATTGCGTGCACGTGACTGTGCGGAACGAGCAAGGACATCCCGTGGAGGCGGCCGAGGTCGGAGAGATCTGCATTAGTGGAATCGCGGTTCCGCGAACGAGTCCGCAGGTGCACGGTTTCGACGAGTGGCGAAGTGCGCACCGGGGATCTGGGCTTTCTGAGGGCAGGGGAGGTGTTCGTCGTCGGGCGAAGCAAGGACGTAATCATCCGCGGAGGCATCAATTTCCATGCGCACGAGATCGAACGGGCGGTGGAGGAGTTGACGCGAGCAGGACCCGGATCCGTCATCGCCTTTTCCTGGATCGACGAGAGCGTTCAGAGGAACGGGCCGTCTTGATGATGGACGATCGCATCATGCAGTCCACGAGCGACCGGGAAGGCATTCTGTCCAGGCACGTGGTGAAGGAAATCGGCTTGGCAGTCGACGATGTCGTCTTCGTTCCCAGACGAACGCTCCCGAGAACGACGAGCGGTAAGCTTCAGCGATCGGTGGCGCGAGATTTACCTTGACCTGCGACGAAGGACGTGAGTGATGACAGTGGACGAAGAGGGGTTCATCGGGGCCGTGCGGACTGCCGTTTCACGGCTTGTGGCTGATGGAGACCTCCCGACGAGGACCGGAACTTGTGATCGGACCGGGGACGCGTGTCGGAGTTTGGGGCGGACTCCTGACACGGCGTCCATCGTGGCGGCATTGCTCGACGAGGTGGATCTGTTGATCCCGGAGGAGGCATTCATGGACGACTGGTCGCTCAGTGAGATCATTGCGTATTGGAGTGGCGGAGGTGGCACCGCGTGAGGCCCTCGGTGACACCGGGAGTCGTTGCCCCTCGGAGGATCGGGGGCGATACCGGTAGTGGCGTCAACGGTACCCAGCCAGCGAGCAAGCAACTTCGCGCTTACGCGCACCCGTCCACAGGGCGAGCGCTGGCGACGACGGGCCTGGACATCGCGCTGTACCTTGTGGGCGCGGGCGCCGCACTGGGAGACCATCCCGGCGTCGGATTGCTCGGAAGCGCCATCATGACGGTCGCGATGGTGCGGCTGTTCATCCTCGGACACGACGCCTGCCACCAGAGCCTTACAGCGTTTCGCCGGCTCAACGGGATCATCGGGCGGGTCGCATTTCTTCCCACGCTCACGCCCTTTGCCACGTGGGAGTTCGGACACAACGTGATGCATCACGGCTTCACCAATCTCCGCGGACGCGACCGGGTCTGGGTGCCCATGGACGTGAGGGACTACAGATCAGCGGTTTCGCTGCGCCGATTGCAGGAACGAACGTACCGGACGCTTCCAGGTGTCGGGGTCTACTATCTGGTGGAATTGTGGTGGAAGCAGCTCTGGCTCGGAACTCTCCTGTCATGGAGGGGATGTCAGTCCAAGCGGGTCTGGTGGGACATGATGCTCACCATCGCGTGGCTGGGGCTCTGGCTCGGCGCGGTTGCATCCGCGGGTTCACGCGGTGGCCACCCTCACAATGACTTTCTTGCTGGCCTTCGTTCTCACCGTTCCTCGCTTGGAACTGGACGATGGGGTTCGTGATCTTCGTGCACCACACCCATCCTGACATCAAGTGGTTCGGATGATCCCGCCGAGTGGGTGAGAGCGCGACCGTGGGGCGGGCTCACTGCACATGTCAGAACCGGAGCCGCTCTGGACGCCTCTCTCCACGGGATTTTGGATCATCCCGTCCACCACCTTCGCACGGACATTCCCTACTATCGGCTGAGGGCTGCGCAGGCCCACCTGGATACGCTGCTGCCATCGTGGAGCGTCGACGCGACGCTGCGGGGCGTGCGCGACACCCTGCAAATCTGCCAGCTCTACGACTACGCCCATCATGAATGGGTGCCGTTTAGAACAGGATAAGTCGGGAGGGAATACAAGGCGCCGGCCGCCCGGCTGTCAGTCCGTGACTGGCACACAGCGGACCAACCGTGAGGGAGCGCTCCGGCACGCCAGGCCGGATAGGGCATGCGACCGACCTTGTCGCTGAAGGTGCGCTGGTTGTCGGTTGTCAGAGACTCCACCCGACGTTGACGTGATCGTCATGCTTGACCGAGAAGACCAGATGGGTCTGGCGCCTCTTGGGTCGGAATCCCAGGCCGAGCGGATTTGACTCGTGGGCGCATCTCGCGGACGGCGACGCGAGATCGCGAACGACGGGGGGGGGGTAGATCTGTGCCAACGCGTCAATGAATCCGAGCGCATCCTGCGAGGCACCTTCGTGAAGCTGGTACGCGAGGGTGTCATCGAGGTCCGGACAGGCTCGTTCGCGCGGGGCGGCAGACGTGATCCTCACGACTTCGGCGATGCCGGCCGGTGCGACTTAGTGCTCTTCTGCGCACGTTCATGCAATGCCTCAAAGTAGGTTTCGTCAATCGATGAAGTCGGCACCGACCTCGCGCCTTCCAGCAACAGACCGTGCGAGTGCTGACGTCCCTGGTCCTGGCAGATGAGTTCGTGGATGTACTTGCTGCTGGTACCGAAACGGCGATTGTCGACCTGCATGTCCACGAAGGTCCTGAGGCTGTCGGGGAGCGAAATGTTGGTGATGGCCGTCGATTGTGTTGCCATGACGAGGTCGAAGCGGAAGGGAATCGACGAACCCGTGTGAGGGCGTTCGGGGGAGCCGCACGAGCGGCATAGTGTGGGGGCGTCTGCCCGCCCGGCCCTGAGGGCCTCGACACTGCGGTCCCGACGGCGAGCCATGGGTGGCGTGGCTGTTCCGTGGGAATGCGGGGCGCACGGGAGGTGTACATCACCGCCTGGCTGGCTGCCCCCTATTCCCGAGGGATGAGCCGACGCTGGACAGTCGGACCGAGTGATAGCGATAAAGATATCGTCAGCGTAAGGCGATATATAATACCGATCACCATGGCCCGCGTACCCTCCGATCTTTCCGATTCGATCCGCCTTGCCCGCGAGGCGATAGGTGTCAGCCAGCGCGCCCTCGGCGAGCAGGCCGGCATCCCGCAGGCCAGCATCTCCAAGTTCGAGTCCGGGATGGTGGACCCGCGACTGTCCACGCTGGTCGCCCTGGCCCGGACCTCGGCCTGGAGGTCATGCTCGTTCCGCGCAGTGCCGCCTGCCGTCCAGTCGCTCGCACGGACCCGCGAAGGCCGGACGCGGTCCGCCGCGTCGTCCGCTCGCGTCCGGACCCAGGTGGAGGTCTTGCGCCAGGACCTTGCAGGGATGTCGGCATCGGGACCGGGTGCCGAAGACGTCGCACGACTCGCCCAGGCGCTGTGGGCATTGGGGCAATTGGCGGTGTCGGACGCCGAATTGCGCACGGCTGTCGCGGCTCACCGGGCAGCGACAGCGTTGCACCGTTCGCGCAAGGCAGACAAGACTGCGCGGCTGTCCGCCCTCCGCGTTTCCGTGGATGCCATCGTCGCGCTCCGCGACGAAAAGCTCGGCGCCGCAGGAGGAGGGACTCGAGAGGAGGGCGTTCGTCCTGCCTACAACCTCGACGACGAAGACGGCGATGGCTGAAGTCACGGTCCTCGATGTCCGGTTGCATGGCGAGCCGGTGGGTACGCTCACTCGCGTGCCCGGAGATCGAATCCTGTTCGCGTTCAACGAGCGCTACCTCAGCGATCCCGATCGGCCCGTCCTGGGTCTCGGCTTCAAGGATGCGCTCGGGAGGCTGATCACCGATTTCGCACCGACACAGACCCGGGCCTTGCCGTTCTTCTCCAATCTCCTGCCCGAAGGACGCTTGCGCTCTTACCTGGCCGATCGCGCGGGCGTGAACCCGGTGCGTGAGTTCCAACTGCTGCGGGTGCTGGGCGAGGATCTGCCCGGGGCCCTTACGCTCACAGCTTCCGATGGGGCGCCATGGCTGCGGGACGCACAGGATGCCGGTTCGGCGGGAACGCCGGGGAGCGGCCACGCAGTGCTGCGGTTCTCCCTGGCCGGCGTGCAACTCAAGTTCTCGGCCATGGGCGATGCCCGCGGCGGCCTGACGATTCCTGCCAGGGGCGTGGGCGGCGACTGGATCGTGAAGCTTCCCTCACTCCAGTTTCCCGGTGTCCCGGAGAACGAGTTCT
This sequence comes from Betaproteobacteria bacterium, assembly GCA_016713305.1. Classification (NCBI taxonomy): domain Bacteria; kingdom Pseudomonadati; phylum Pseudomonadota; class Betaproteobacteria; species Betaproteobacteria bacterium. The sequence continues at coordinate 6,057 of JADJPK010000024.1, read as the reverse complement.
CGATGATGACGCTGGCCCGCGCCGTCGGTATCAGCGTCCCGGTCGTGAAACTGTGTCAGCGGTAATCCAATAATCCCCAGGTGCGGTAATCGAATTTTCCCCACTCATCGACGCCCAGGAGGCAGTGATGGAAGTGGAAGATCGCAAGGATGAGTGGTTGGGGCATCGGGACAGGCCGATGCTGGGACGGTGAGCGCTTACCGTGTCCGGGACGAATCCGGACAGGGAGAGCGCGGTGGTCGAGCGGAGCAGTGGAAGCGATCCGTCATCGGCACGCCGAGGGCGGCAGTGTCTCGGGCATTGCCCGGGAGTTCGGGCTGGATCAAGACGGTGCGTGGTGTCTGCGCGAGCAGCAGTGGCGCCCGTATCGGCGTAGGCCGCGGGCTCGACGCTGCTGGTGCGCACCGAGGCTGGCTGATCGAACGTGCGCCGGCGGTGCGCTATTCCGCCCGGATCCTGTGGCAGGAGCTGCGCCGTGAGCGGGACTTTGCGGGCAGCTACGAGACCGTCAAGCTGGCGGTGCGGCCGCTGCGGGCGGCGGCCAATCTGGCCGGTCTGACGCAGCGCCGCTTCGAGACCGGCCCGGGCGAGCAGGCACAGTGCGACTGGGGCAGGTCTGGGTGCCGCTGGGCGGCACGCGCGTACGCGCACATCTTCGTGATGACCCTGGGCTACAGCCGCGCGGCTTCGCGGTGGGCTTCACCGCGAGCGCATGGCCGATCTGCTGGCGGCCCACGAGCGCGCGTTCGCCCACTTCGGGGGCCGCTGCGAGTGCTTGCTCTACGACCGCATGCGTACCGTGGTAGCTGGGGGCGTGACCGACAGCGAAGGCCGGCGAGGGTGCAACCCGACCTTCGCCGCCTTCGCGGCGCACTGGGGTTTCACGCCGCGGCTGTGCCAGCCGTACCGAGCCCAGACCAAGGGCAAGGTCGAGTCCGGGGTGAAGTACGTCAAGCGCAACTTCGTGCCCGGCCGGGTGTTCCGTGACCTGGACGACTTCAACCGGCAACTGGCCGCCTGGCAGGCCGATGTGGCCGACCTGCGCGAGCACGGCACCACGCACGAGCGCCCGATCGACCGCTTCGCCGACGAGGCCCGCGCCTTGGCGCCCACCGCAGGCCACGCCAGCTTCCTGCAGGCGATGGTGCGCGATCGCGTGGTGGCCGACGACTGGCTCGTGTCGATCGACGCCAACCGCTACTCGGTGCCGTTCCGGCTGATCGGCAAGACGGTGCAGGTGGTGCGCGAAGGCGGCTCGTGGGTGGGCCGGCGTCGTGGTGGCCGAGCATGCGGTGCTGGGCGGCCGCGGCCAGTTGAGCGTGCGACCCGAACACGGCCCCGGCGCGGCTGCGCGCAATGCCCGCCAGCGCTACGGCGCCGCACCCGGCCCGAGGCAGCGGCCGATGCCGGCGAACGACGTCGAGGTGCGTGACCTGGCCGTCTACGAACGGCTCTTCGGCGCCGGCGCTTGCGGAGGCGGCGTGAGGCCAGGAGCGCGACCAAGGAGCGGCCGTCGGCGCCCAGGGGCCATGACCCTCCCCGGCGCAACTGGAGCGCCTGGGCGGCCATCTGCGCAAGCTGCGGCTGCTCAAGAGCGGCGAGCGGCTTGAGGCGTTGCTGCAGCACGCGGCGGCCAACGGTCTTCCCTACGCCGAGTTCCTCGAGCAGGTGCTCGGCGAGGAGGTGGCCGCCAAGACGAGCAAGAACATCGCCATGCGCACGGCGATGGCGCGCTTCCCGTTCGTCAAGCCGCTGGAGACCTTCGACTTCGACTACCAGCCCTCGATCGACCGCAAGCAGGTGCAGCAACTGGCCAGCTGCCACTTCATCGAGCACGGCGACAACGTCATCGTGCTCGGGCCGCCGGGCGTGGGCAAGACGCACCTGGCGGTCAGCCTGGGCCTGAAGGCCATCGAGGCGGGCTACCGGGTGCTGTTCACGATGGCAGCCACCCTGATCGAGAAGCTGACCAAGGCGCACACCGAGGGGCGCCTGGAGGAGAAGCTGAAGCTGTACACCGCGCCGCGGCTGCTGATCGTCGACGAGATCGGCTACCTGCCGATCGACCGGCTGGGCGCGAACCTGTTCTTCCAGCTCATCAGCCGGCGCTACGAGCGCGGCCCGATGATCCTGACCAGCAACCAGAGCTTCGGCGCCTGGGGCGAGGTCTTCGGCGACCGCGTCATCGCCACCGCGATCCTCGACCGGCTGCTGCACCACGCCGTGACGATGAACATCCGCGGCAACTCCTACCGGCTGAAGGAAAAGCTCAAGGCCGGACTGGTCCGCTCACACGACGACGCATCTCAACCGGGTGGGGAAATTTGAATTACCAAACTGGGGAAACTTGGGTTGCCGTTGACAGCGTCGGGCGGTCTCACCATTGTTCCGAGTAGAGCGGGGCGTTTGCCCAGTGCCGCGAAGGCACTGCACTGAACCGGAGCTGCACCGGTGAATGTCTGTGTGAAGCGGGAAGATCACGCTCCTATCGTGCGGCTTGCTTGGTGATGGGGCGTCGCATGCGCGAGAGATCGTAGTGAGGCACGCAATCGCATCGTGAACGTGGCTGCCTTGTTTCGGCCTTCGTTGTGCCACCTCTCGATCAGGCAATTGACTTGTGTCAACGGAGTCCGAGGCCCTTCGCAACAAACTCCTCCAACGACATTTGACCTCCTGGGGAATCGTTGTGGACTCCGGAAGGAAACTCACCATGCCGCCGGCAACCGAGGCGAGACACCCTTCCGACGTACCCCAGCTTCCGCGGTTCTCGCCAAGGCGGTGACCAAGACTTCGCGTCGCGACTTCCCGGCGCGGCAGCGGGCATGCTGGGTTTATCGTCACTCATGAGCTGGGCGCCCTGATGGCGCCCGAGGGGGATGCCAAGGCGGCCGTGGAATGGGCGGAGCATTTCCAGAAGAACTATCGTCTGATGACGGACGAGGAGAAAAGCGAGGCGCGCCTGCGCCTGAGTAGCGCTACCTGAGGAATACAGCAAGGTGGCGGTGGACATCACGGACCGCAGCCGGCATGTTAATGGGCCGCACTGAACGTCCGCAGTGGCCTCGGCTGCCGGCGGTGCGTGAAAGCCTGTGTCGCGGAGAACAAATCCAGTCGCGCGGCGAACGTCCCGGCGAACGGATCGAGTGGATCCAGGTGCTGCGCATGGAGAGGGGCGAGTTCTCCCAGGAGAGAAGATGGACCAGGGCTATCCGGAGGGCCTGGGCATCCAGGTGGGCGGCAACGCCTACAGCCCCGCGGGCCAGGTGTTCGAAGGCCAGTACCACTACAAGCCGGAGGCGGTGCCGGAGAAGGACGCCACGTACATGCCCATCGCCTGCATGCAGTGCGAGAAGCCCCGTGCGTGAAGGCGTGTCCGGTGCGAACCACCCATCGGGAAGGCGATGGCCCGGTCGTCATCGATTCAGCAACTGGTGCATCGGCTGCAAGATGTGGCATGAACGCCTGTCCTTACTGGGCGCGCTGATTCAATCTCACCACCCCTGTTCTGCCCAAGGACGCGATGTATCCGGTCACGCACTACCTGGGCAAACCGCCCCCGGATGCGCGGGTGGTGGAGAGCCCCACTGGTGTCTGCGGTAGCGAACGCGGCACAACCGCTATCCGGCTTGCGTGGAGGTGTGCCCGGTCGGGCGCGCAGTTCGGAAAACTTGTTGGATCCGGAGAGCGAAGCCAGCAAGGTGTTCGCACGCAAGAACGTGTGTCCCGTCTCAAGGCGGAACTGAACACGTATCCCAAGTTTTTCTTACTTCTACGACTAGGAGGCGGACCGTGCTGACCCGTTTGCTTCCGACTACGTGCGCCATGCCTCGAGCGTGGCCCGAAGTTCTATGCCCGACTGGGCGTTCTGCCCCGCTCATCGTCGGCATGTTGTACGTCTACTATCTCCAGAACACGGAGGGCCTGATCGCCACGAGGATGACCAGCCAGATCCACGACGGCCTGTACCTGGCGAACCTGGTGTTCCTGGTGGGGGTGGCGGTTGGGCCGTGACCATCGGTCTTCCCGGCCTACGTGTATCACCACGAGGGCATGCACAAGGTCACCGTCCTGGGGGAGATGCTCGCGATCTCCGCGGTGATCATGGTCATGATGTTCGTGTGTTCGCCCACATGGGCCGGCCGGATCGTCCCTGGCACATGATCCCCTCGGGGTATCTACAGCTTCTCATCGATACTGGGATGGGACGTGGCGGTGCTCAACGGGTACTTTGGTTCCTGAACGCCGTCGTGGGCTTTGGTACCTGTACTCCGGGGCGTTCTCCGGCAAGCCGGGTGAACAAGTCGATCTTCATGGCCCTGGTCTACGTTTCATCGTCTGGGCGCTGTCGATCCACACGGTCACGGCTTTCCTTGTCGCCGTGAATCCGGCGCGCCCCATGTGGTTCCGGCTGCCAGCGTCATGCCGATCCGGTTCATCGCCACGGCTTTCGCCGCAGGCCCGGCACTGATCATCATCGCGTTCCTGATCATCCGGAAGAACACGAAGCTGTGGATCGAGGACAGCGCGATCAGGCTGCTCGCCACCATCGTCACCTTCTGCCTGGGCATTGCAATCTTCCTCACGCTCGGAGGTGTGGTGGAGCTGTACGCGCGTACGAGCACGCCAACGGTCTGTACTACCTCATGTTCGGTCTCCATGGCCTGACACGGCTCGTGCCCTGGTTCTGGACTGCTGTGGTGCTGATGGTCGCGTCCTTCGTGATGTTCCTGATGCCCTGTTCCGCAACGACGTGAAGAGGCTTCCCATTCCCCTGCGCGATGGCGTTCGCCGGCATCTGGATCGAGAAGGGGATGGGCCTGATCGTTCCCGGCTTCATTCCTTCGCCCATCGGTGAGGTGACGGAGTATCACCCCACGTTCGTCGAGTGGCTCATGACCGCCGGCATCTGGGCCTTTCGGCTTTTCATTCTGACCATCCCCTGCTGTTCATCGGGGTGCTGCTGGAGACACTGCTCGGTGGTGGCCCATCCGCCACGGTGCAATGAGGTGCCGATCATGAAACGCATAGCCGTTTCCGCCGCAGTGCTGACGTTGCTGGGAGCCCTGCTCATTTCCGTTGTCGCTCAGGACAAGCCGGCGGGCGAGGCATCCGCGCCGGCCGCTGCCGATGCGCCAGCAAACCCCGGCCGAGGTTGTCTGCTTCGAGAGCCGAAAGGGTGCCAGCGAGGTCAGCAAAGGAGATCCGACCCGGCTAACCCAACGCGGAAAATGCTTCTCCGGACCACCGGCGCCGCGCTTTGGTATGGCGACCCGTTCGATGGCACGGTACCCATGCGGCAAGATGCCCGGGTTGGTAAGGTGGTCGGGGGTCAGGGCCGTGGTGAAGCCGCGCTCCGAGAAACTCATGCACCATTCGCAGTGCGGCACGGCCTGTCACAACGGCGTGATGCCCAAGGGTTTTCCCAAGGACAACCGTCCGGTGCCCATTCCGACCATGGAAGCCATGGTGCCGGACGTGAAGAACCTTCAGCACGGGCGCGGCCGGATCTGGAAAGTTCGGAATTGTCACCACAAGACCCAGCGCAACAAGCTGGTGGATCATTTCGGCGAACCGATCAAGCATCGACCAGCCTCAGCTGCTCTGGCGGCAGCTGCCACGGCGACAAAGCTGCGCGACTGGCGCGATGGCATCTACGGCAAGCGGATCGGCGAGTTCACGAGCGAAGGCAAGAAGCGTTGGTTCGTGTGCACGGAGTGTCACAACTCCTCACAACGTGCAGGATGGCGAACGCAATCGCGGCTTCATTCAGCTCTAGCCGGAAACGCCGCCACAGTTGCCTCGTGGCATGACCGATGCCGAGTTCGAGAAGTTGCACCCGATCGATCACGGATGGCGGACGAACTCGAAGCCCCAAGCCCGGGCAGTGGAGAGACTGTTTGGGTTCCTCCCCGCGTTGACGCGGGGAGTGAACAGACTCGCCGCGCGTCGGCAAGACGCCGGTGCGTCGGACTGCCCTGGCGATCCTGACCGACGGCCAGGCCACAACACGATGGAGATCAGCGGCAAATTGAACCGGACAGCGGAACGCTACCTCGA
>JADJPK010000023.1 GCA_016713305.1 Betaproteobacteria bacterium | reverse complement strand
GGGAGCAGGAAGCCGTCCTCTCCGTCGGGTCGGATGGTGTGCCGAATGAGCAGGTCCCACATGAGGTGCGTGGGCTTCGTCTTTGTGACGTCGTAGGCCTTCGGCTGTGCGACTGTCGCGATCCTCCCGACGCCCATCACGAGCCGCGGAATGGTGTCGTCGAGCGGCTGGCCCTCCTTGCAGTAGAAGAACACCAGCGACCGCTCTGGCGTGAGCCTGCTCGAGAACAGCTTGAGGATCGCCTCCTGTCGCTCGCGGCCGAAGACCCAAGGACTCGCGAACGGGGACTCCTCGTCGGGCGGAAGCGGTGTCGGAAGCCGTTCGTCGATCACCGCCTGCTCGCTACGGAGCATCCACGCGAACGGCACCACGAACGTGGCGTAGGACGGGACCCTGACCAGCGTCGGCTTGAGGTGGCCGTGCGTCTCCTCGGCTTTCTTTGATGCCGGGGGTGAACGAGCCGCCGCGACCACTCATCTTCGTTCATGAACGCGCCCGACTCGGCCTTGCACGCGGGCAGCTCGTCCGGGTCCAGAGTGCTCCATCGCTTCCCTGCCAGAGCATCCTCACGGGCGTCATCGCGCTCCAGGCGGATGCGGTCGAGAGCCGCGCAGAAAGAATTGCAGGAAGGCTTGCGGCAGACGGCTCCATTCCAACGCGAATCGTGCCAAGCAACACGTGCAGTGAGGTGGAACATGGGCTGTTCACTCTTCCTGGGTCTGACAGTGGTTACACGGACTCATGGACCTGAGATTCATGACGTTGTCCCCCGCCCGAGGAATGACGAGCCACGCGCCAGGCGGGCCTTCAGGCCGTCAGCGATGAAGTCGGCGAGTTTTTCAGCTTCCTTCCACTTGGTCGCGGCGGGTGGGGTCGAAGTCGTGGGTTCGAACCAGGGCGCGTAGCACCGGCATCGGCTGGTCGCGCAGCCACAGGCGGAAGTCGGTTTCGCTGCGCTGGTTCCATTCAGCATGAATGTCCGGCAGTTCGGCGGGCGGCGTGGCGCGTTGTTTGGGGGGCTTGGCTGACCCTGCCGGCAGACTGGTCAACACATCATCCAGGCGCGCGGCGAAGTCGGGGTTGCGCCCCGCTTCGTCGGCAAGGAGATCGACCAGCCCGCGCAGCAGCTTGATCAGGGCTTTCTCGTTTCGCATAGTGTTTTGATTTCCTTGGCCAGCCCGCGGATGGATTCGTATGCCGTGCCGTATTTTCCCTTGAATGTGCGGATGTCGGCATCCACGTCCGCGCCACGTGCGACATTCACGGTCTGTGGAATGCTGTTGGCGAAGAGGGGCGGCTGGGGCAGCGCACCCGCTTCGCCGAAACGACCGAGACGCCCGGCGCCCAGGTCATCCATGACGCGGCGATGGAGATTGTTGCCCTGAACCTTGGTGGCGACGATGCCGAGCGACGGGATGGGCCGATCGATGTCGTCGGCAAAACGCTGGACGTTGTCGACGATCTGGTAGATGCCCCAGGTGGAGAGGATGTCTGGGATGGTGGGAATGACGTATCCCGTGGAAATGCGCAGGCCGTTCTTGGTGACGATCCCGAGGCTGGGCGGGCAGTCGATGATCACGTAGTCGTACCGGTCGATGACCGGCTGCAGGGCGTGCTTCAGGATGTCCAGCGGGTTGACGGTGAAGTTGCCCGACAACGCGATCATCGGGATGCGGTCCTGAATGTCGATCAGACGTATGCTCGACGGCAGCAGGTCGAGACGCGCAATGCCATCGTTGATGGTGGAGACGCCGCGGGCGATGGATTTCTCGATCTCGAACTTCGGCGGATCGTTGGGGTTCAGCCGATCGGCGAACAGTTGGGCGACCGTCTGCCCCGCCTTGTCCATCTCCGCCCAGCGTTCCTCGGAGATCAGCGTGACACTGGCGTTGGTCTGCGGGTCGAGATCCACGACCAGAACGTGCTTGCGCTCTTCCTGCGCAAGGATTTCAGCGACGCCGACCGCGGTCGTGGTCTTGCCGACGCCGCCCTTCAGGTTGATGAAACTCAGGACGTGCGTGGCTTCGCCCTTGAAGTTCTTGACCCAGGCCTCGACCACCTCTCGATCCCAGACCGGGCCGCTCTGGAGCGTTTTCACCGGGCGCGGAAAGTGGTCATAGCGCTGGCGCCAGTTGCTGACGACTTGGCGAGTGACCTTGGCGAGATCGGCGATCTCGCTGATGCCGACGAGGTTGCTCGGATCCATGATGCCCCACGACTTGTTTCAGTTGAACCAATCGTAGGCGTGTTTGTTTATTGTGTCAACAGAGCGGCTAGTTTGTTTACGCAAGCAGCAAGTAAGCCGGCGTGCCGTTTCCTCTGGACAAGCGATGCCTTCATCCAACCGCTTGAACGGTCAGCACGTAACTTGTTGATATTTAAAGGGGCCGCCGACGACCCTTGCGGACTTCGGCCCTTCATCGGGGAGCGAGGCCGGAGAGAAAAACGGCGCGGAGAGAGCGAAATGGGGCCCGAGGCGGACGAGACGGTCGGGGAAGGAAGTCCGCAGGAATCCGCAGGAGTCCCCGCGAACACGCGGGAGCGCGCAAAGAAAAAGGCCAACCGAGAACGGTTGACCTTTATATATTGTGGAGGCGGCGGGAATCGAACCCGCGTCCGTAAGCCCTCCACAGCCAGCCCTACATGCTTAGCCTGATCATTTGTACTGACCGCACGCCCGCCGACCGGCAAGCTGACGTGAAGCGAGTCACCTTGGATTTAACGTCGGCTCAAGTGACCCGAGACGACGCTAGACCTAGTAAATGACTCTGCTCTAGCTTGCGCTAGCCGGCCCTAGGCCATACCGGTGCAGAGTCCCGCGGGGATTAAGCCGCGAGAGCGTAACGGTCGTCGTTGGCGACTGTCGATTTCCAGTGGATTTACGAGGTAACTGGGCCTCGGCATGCACTGAACTGCTTTGCGACCCACGTCGAAACCGGAGCGCCCCCGGAGTCTGTGGTGATCGGCATCGGGGCATCCACGAACGCCCCGAGTTACCTACCCGCCGAATTATCACACAGGTGGTGCTGGCGGAAGGAAATTCAATAGGCCCAGGGGTGTGTCGATGATCGCGTCGGCGCCCCACGCTTCGGGAGGGGAGGCCACTCCCAGGTACCCATAGCGCACGGCAACGGATCTCATGCCCGCGGCCCGTGCTGCCACAATGTCACGCTCGTCGTCTCCCACGTAAAGGCAGGCCCGGGGCTCGATGCCAAGACGGACCGCCGCTTCCAGCAGTGGGGCAGGATGGGGCTTGGCGTGAGGCGTCGTGTCGCCCGAGATCACGCAAGGTGTCCGGGGCGACAGTCCGATCAGCCTGACCAGAGGCAGAGTGAAGCGCTCGATCTTGTTGGTCACGATGCCCCAGGCGAGCCGGCGCGCTTCCAGCGTGTCCAGAAGGTCCGTCACGCCTTCGAAGAGGGTGGTCTCCGCGGCGATGTCGGTCTCGTAGAACCGCAGGAACTCCTCGCGCATCGACTCGAAGTCTTCGTGCCCCGGAGCAATGCCGAAACCCGCGCCGAGCAGACCACGGGCACCGCTCGATGCGTGCGGGCGTAGTTCACCGAGCGGCAAGGGGTTCCATGCCGCGGATCACGCGTTGACGATTGAGGGCCCCGGCCAGGTCGGGCGCCGTGTCCGCCAAAGTGCCGTCGAGGTCGAACAATACGGCGCGGATCATGCCGGTTTGCGCGCGTGCAGGATGTAATTGACCGATGCATCCCGGCCCAGCGAGTAGACGCGGGAAAGGGGGTTGTAGGTCATGCCGATGACCTCGGCGGTCTCCAGCCCGGCACTCCGGCAGAAGCCGGACAGCTCCGAGGGCTTGAGAAATTTCTCGTACTGATGCGTGCCGCGGGGAAGGAGCTTGAGGACGTACTCGGCTCCGACGATGGCGAAGAGATACGCTTTGGGATTGCGATTGATCGTCGAAAAGAACAGCGAAGCTCCCGGTTTGGCGGCCGCTGCACACGCCTGCACCGTAGCCGCGGGATCCGGCACGTGCTCGAGCATCTCCATGCAGGTGACGACATCGAAGCTCGCCGGTTCGGTCTGCGCCACGGTTTCGGCCGACTGCAGCCGGTAGTCGACGCTGTGTCCCGATTCGAGCAGGTGCAACTGCGCCACCTTGAGGGCTTTCTCGCCGAGGTCCACGCCGATCACGGCCGCGCCACGGCCAGCCATCGACTCCGACAGAATGCCGCCGCCGCACCCTACATCCAGTACGCGCCTGCCGGCGAGTCCGCCCGACGCGCGATCGATGTAGTCGAGGCGCAGCGGATTGATGTCGTGCAACGGCTTGAACTCGCTGTTGGGGTCCCACCAGCGGTGCGCCAGCGCAGCGAATTTTTCCAGTTCGGCGTTATCGACGTTGATCATGATGGAGGGGGAATTCCTTACAGTATCAGCGCCGTGCGCCAGCGCTCGACCCGGTTGCGGAGCTGCTCCGTGTCCATGCGGGTAAGGCGGCCGTCCGAGAGGAGGAGTTGGCCATCCACCCAGGCATGGCTCACGTCCTGACGACTGGCAGCATAGACAAGGTGCGAAAGGGGATCGAAGCACGGAGACAGCTCAAGCGCCGACAGGTTCACGGCGACGAGATCCGCCTGTTTGCCCGGCTCGATGGAGCCGATGCGGCGATCCAGCCCAAGGGCTCTTGCACCGTCGAGCGTGGCCATCTTCAGCGCGCGGTGTGCGGGCAGGACATCCGCCTTTCCGCTTGCCGCCTTCGCCAGCAAGGCCGCGAGCCGCATTTCTTCGAACATGTCCAGCCGGTTGTTGCTGGCAGCACCATCGGTACCCAGAGAGACGTTCACGCCTGCGTCCAGACATTCCGCCACCGGCGCAATGCCGCTTGCCAGCTTGAGGTTCGAGCTGGGACAGTGCGCGATGCTGCAGCCGTTGCGGGCCAGCGCCTTGATCTCCTCGTCCAGCAGGTGGACCGCATGCACGGCGATCAGCCGCGGGCTCAGCACGCCGAGCCGTTCCATGCGCTCGATGGGCCGCTTCATGTGAAGAGCCAACGACTGCTGGATCTCGCCGATGGTCTCGTGCAGGTGCAGGTGCACGGGAACGTCGAGCTGTTCCGCCAGGACCATTACACGCTCGAAGGTCTGATCGTTGACGGTGTACGGCGCGTGAGGTGCAAGGCAGAACGACAGTCGCGGTTCCCGCTTCAGAGCATCCCGCATCGCCAACCCCTTGGCCAGGTAGTCCTGGGGATCGGCGGCATAGCGCGTCGGAAACTCGATGACGATCATGCCTACGGACATGCGCATCCCCGTTTCGACGGCAGCCTGGGCAGCGACTTCCGGGAAGAAGTACATGTCGTTGAAGCAGGTGACTCCGCCCCGCAGGGATTCCGCAATGGCGAGCAGGGTGCCGTCGTGCACGAACTCCGGAGAGACATGCTTCGCCTCCGCCGGCCAGATGTGCTCCTCGAGCCATCGCATGAGAGGCAGGTCGTCCGCGATGCCCCGCATCAGAGTCATCGCGGCATGCGTATGCGCGTTGACCAGGCCGGGTATGAGGATGTGCTCATCAAGGTCCACAACACGGGCATGAGGGTACCGCCTCTGCGCGTCCTGCAGGGGCAGCAGGGCGGCGATCCCATCGCCTTCGACGACCACAGCGTGGTCGTGGAGTACCGCCTCCTCCGGGGCGACCGGTGCTATCCAACGGGCTCGAAGGATCTGGGTGTCTGCTGGGGATGTCGGCATAAAAAAAGAGCCCGTCGTCTCGGCGGGCTCTTCGCAAGTGGAACGGAAAGTCTTACTTGTTGGTGCTCTGGCCTGCGACGCGCACCGTCACCTCGATCCGGCGATCCGGCGCCAGGCACGCAATCAAGGCCTTCTTGCGCTTGCCCTTGCAGTCAGCCGCCTGGGTGAGCGGTGCCGTCTTGCCCTTGCCTGCGGTACTGATCAGATTGCCGTCGATGCCGTGCTTCTCGACCAGATACTTCTTGGCGGCCTCGGCGCGACGCTCGGAAAGCTTCTGGTTGTACTTCTTGGAGCCGATGCGATCGGTGTGGCCGGTGATCGTGATGGCCTCGCACTTGGCACTCTTGAGCTTCTCCGCGACCGCATCGAGCTGGGCGGTCAGCTCGGGACGAAGCTGCCACTTGTCGAAATCGAACCGGCCCGGTTCCATCTGGATGGTGACAGGCGGGCATTCGACCTCGGGAGCGGCCCTGGGAGCCGTCGCCTGAGGCTGGGCGGGCTTGGGCTCTTCCGCTTGAGCGATCCTGTCGGGCGTGTACTCGTACTTGGTGACAGGAAATTCGGCGGCTGGTTCGCTCTGCGCCGGGGCAGGGGCGGGGGCCGGTGCGACAGGTGCCGGCGCGGGTTCCGCTGCTGCAACGACTGCGGGAGTCTCAGGGACCGACCGGTCCTGCTCGGACAGCATTTCTTCCGGGGTGGGGATATCCGTGTAGTCGCTTTCTTCCTCCGTATCCGCCGGTTCCTCGTCGTCCGCCTCGCCCACGAGAGATGACGTCTCGGCAGAATCCGTCACTCCCGTCTCTTCCTGCGCAAGCACGTCGGCAGGCTGATCGGCCGGGAACAGCGGTTCGTCCTCGTCTTCCTCGGCGGCAGCGACCTGATCGTCTTCGGCGTCGTCGTCGTCCGTCATGGCCGTGGCCGGGACCTCTTCCTGCGCGAGCACTTCGGCAGGCTGATCGGCGGGGAACACCGGTTCGTCTTCGTCTTCCTCGACCGAAGCGACCTGATCGTCTTCGGTGTCGTCGTCGTCCATCATGGCGGCGACGGGCGCTTCATCTTCCGCCGGTTCCGCGGTGTAACGCGTGATGGGGAAGGCAGGCAGGCTGTTGTCCACCACGGAAGTGGACGGAGTGATCCTCTCGGGGGCCGGGGCGACACCGGGGCCCGGGTCGGGCTGTGCCGGGCCGTTCGGGTCCAGGGCCGCTACGGGAGGAGCCGGCTCCTCGACATCGCCCAGGAAAGCCGTTTCGACATCCTCGGTCTCGTCGGCAGCAGCCACGGGCTCTTCCGCTTCGTCCGCGTCTGCCGCCGCCACGGGGGCTGCGTCGGCAGCATCGTCATCCACCAGGAGTGGAGCGTGCTCATCGTCCATCAGCGAAGAAGCTTCGGTGTCATCCGACTCATCCGCGAGCGCGAGGTTCTCGTCGTCGCGAATGACTTCTCCCCCGGCTACAGCCTCCGGATCGTCACCGCCATCCTCGTCGGCGTCGAGGGCAGCCACCGAGTCGTCCTCTTCGTCGTCATCCGCTTCCGCCACGGGCGCCGGTTCCGGCATGGCATCGTCTTCTGCCAGCATGGCCGGCCCGTCGCCGGTCTCGGCCGCCGGGCTGTCGTCATCAGGCGTATCGTTGGACGAGACTTCATCGTCGTCGTCACCCTCGTCATCGTCGTCGTCATCGGATGCGAGCAGGGAAGATTCCGCCGAGGGTTCCGCCGCGTAGGTGGTGACGGGGAAGGTGGGCAGCGTGTTGTCGATGATGGAAGGCGTCGAAACGACCTTCTCGGGAGGCGGCGCGATGCCCGGACCCGCATCAGGCTGCTGCGGACCGTTCGGATCGATCGTGACCGGTGTCGCCGCACGTGCTGCTCTGTCCACCTCGGGAGGCGGCATCTCGATCCGCTTCGCCAGATCACTCGACGGCTCCGCGGCCGGATGAGCCGTCCGCCATTCATTGAAGAGTTCGGGATGGCACTGCTCGTTCGCAGTGCCGGGTGTCCACAGGCCGTCCTTGATGCAACTGCGGCCGTAGCCATCGCGGATCTCCTTGGAGGGATCCTGGGCGCCCGCCTTCGTTACGTACGAGCCGAAGACGCCTTCGGACAGCAATGCGCCGGGGGCGACAGGCTCCCTGGGGGCGGCCGCGGCCGCCTTGGCTTCCCGCTTGGCCGCGCGCTGCCGCGACCGCCTCTTCGGTATCCCGCGCACTCTGGAATGATTCGTTGCCGCAGTCTCCGGAAGGCGCAACGCTGGACCCGTCACGGATGCACTCCCTTCCGAACCCGTCGAGAATCCGGATGCCGCCGTTGCGGCGCACACGGAAGTCGGACTGGCCGCCGGGCAGAGTGGCCTTCGCGCGGTCCATGGCCTCCGCCTTGGCCGACGCCTTGGCGTCGCGCACTGCTTTGCGCTCGGCAATCGCGGCATCCTGCTGAGTCCGGTTCTCGGACGCGGCCTGGTTGCAGTGGTTCGCATCGAAAGCGTGGGTGTCGCCTCCTGCGCCGACGCAGGTGCTTCCCTGACCATCGCGGGTCGAGCGGCCCAGGCCGTCGAAGATCCACCGGCCCGGCGTCACGTCTGCATAACTTGCCATGGGAACGAGCAGCGAGGCTGCAGCGATTCCGATGAGGGTTTTCTTCAGTTTGAACCGCGTCGCAATACCGATCATGGCGTCACCGATGGCTAGGGTTGCTCTTGACTGGACTGACTCCGCCGGCGCCTCCCGCGCCGCGCCCCGATACAGGTGTCGACCCAGGCTTCGGCATGGTGCCAAGACCGCGTGTCGACCCTCTCTTCCTATAGTGATTCGAGAATAGCACAGACATGAATGAACGCGACTTTTTCGCCATTTGGCGTCGGTGATCCGTCGTTCGGAAACGACGCGCGAGGGTGCCTAGAGAGGGGGGCCATGATACGATCGCGGTTTTCTCCAGGAGCGTTTTGGCCTGAGCGGTCCGTGTGACGCGCGGCTTGCGGTTGCCGGCCCGATCCGCGCCGCGATGGGCTTGCAATCGCTCTCCATGCATCCGTAATCCGCCCACCGCCGAAGGCACCAAGCACGATGGAGCAGTTCGCCAAGGAAACCCTGCCGGTCTCCCTCGAAGAGGAAATGCGCCGGTCCTACCTGGATTACGCCATGAGCGTCATCGTGGGCCGCGCCCTCCCGGATGTCCGGGACGGTCTCAAACCGGTGCATCGCCGCATTCTCTTCGCGATGCATGAGGCCAACATTCAATGGAATCGCCCTTACGTCAAATGCGCCCGCGTCGTGGGCGACGTGATGGGTAAGTACCATCCCCACGGCGACAACGCGATCTACGACACCCTGGTGCGCATGGCGCAGGACTTCAGTCTGCGCTACACGCTCATCGACGGGCAGGGCAATTTCGGTTCCGTCGACGGCGACAATGCCGCGGCGATGCGCTACACCGAGTGCCGGCTGGAGCGCATCACGACGGAACTGCTGGCCGACATCGACAAGGAAACGGTCGATTTCGGGCCCAACTACGACGGCAAGGAGCAGGAACCCCTGGTTCTCCCGTCGAAGATTCCCAACCTGCTGATCAATGGCTCCGCCGGCATTGCCGTCGGCATGGCCACGAACATTCCGCCGCACAATCTCTCGGATGTCGTCGATGCCTGTCTCAAGGTGCTGCACGAACCGGAGACGCCGCTGGAGTCGGTGATCGACATCGTCCAGGCGCCCGATTTCCCGACGGCCGGGATCATCTACGGGATTGCCGGCGTAAGAGAAGGCTACCGGACCGGCCGCGGACGTGTGGTGATGCGGGCGCGGGCACATTTCGAGGATGTCGAGAAAGGGTCCCGCCAGGCGATCATCGTCGACGAGCTTCCTTACCAGGTGAACAAGGCCCAGTTGCTGATCCGGATCGGCGAACTGGTTCGCGAGAAGAAGCTGGAGGGCATCTCCGAGATCCGCGACGAGTCCGACAAGTCGGGCATGCGCGTGGTGATCGAGCTGAAGCGCGGCGAGCTGCCCGAGGTGGTGCTGAACAATCTGTACAAAGAAACGCAGATGCAGGACACCTTCGGCATGAACATGGTGGCGCTCGTGGACGGCCGGCCGAGGCTGCTGAACCTCAAGGAGATCATCGAGGCCTTCCTCCGGCATCGCCGCGAGGTCGTCAACCGCCGGACGGTCTACGATCTGCGCAAGGCCCGCGAACGCGCGCACGTGCTGGAAGGTCTGGCGGTCGCCCTGTCGAACGTCGACGAAATCATCGCGCTCATCCGCTCGGCACCGTCTCCGGCCGATGCCAAGGTGCAGTTGCTCCAGCGCACGTGGCGCTCGACGCTCGTGGAAGAGATGCTGGAACGTGCCGGAGCGTCGAACTTGCGGCCGGAAGGCCTGGGCGAAGGCTACGGTCTCGGGCCCGACGGATACAGGCTCTCCGAAGTGCAGGCCCAGCGCATCCTCGAGATGCAGCTCCAGCGGCTCACCGGCCTGGAACGCGACAAGATCACGGCGGAATACCGCGAGGTCATCGACAACATCATCGACCTGCTGGACATCCTGGCCCGGCCCGAGCGCATCACCGCGATCGTTGCGGAAGAACTTGCGGCCATCAAGGCGCAGTACGGCGACAAGCGCAAGAGCGAGATTGTTCTCAATACCCACGACATCGGGATCGAGGACCTCATCACGCCGGAAGACCTGGTCGTCACGCTCTCGCACACGGGGTACATCAAGTCCCAGCCGCTGGCGGACTATCGCGCACAGCGCCGTGGCGGACGCGGCAAGCAGGCGACGGCAACGAAGGAACACGATTTTGTCGACAGCCTCTTCGTCGCCCACACGCACGACTACATCCTCTGCTTCTCCAACCGCGGCCGGGTCTACTGGATCAAGGTGTACGAGGTTCCGCAGGGCGGGCGCGCGAGCCGGGGAAAACCGGTGGTCAATCTTTTCCCCCTCGAAGAGAACGAGAAGATCAACGTCGTGCTGCCGGTGCGGGAGTTCGATGACGAGCACTTCGTGTTCATGGTGACCGCCAACGGCACGGTCAAGAAGACGCCCCTGTCGGAGTTTTCCCGTCCGCGACCGAGCGGCATCATCGCCGTGGACCTGGACGAAGGGGACTACCTGGTGGGCTCCGCGATCACCGATGGCAGCCAGGACATCATGCTCTTCTCCAATGCCGGCAAGGCCGTCCGGTTCGTGGAGACGGACGTACGCCCGATGGGCCGCGGGGCGCGGGGGGTTCGCGGCATGCGCCTGCTGGAAGGCCAGCGTGTGATTTCGCTTGTGGTGGCCGACGATCCCGGCAAGACGGTGCTGACCGCGACGGAGAAGGGATTCGGCAAGCGCACGCCGGTGGGCGAGTATCCCCGCCACGGACGCGGAACGCAGGGCACGATCGCTATTCAGACAAGCGCCCGCAATGGCAATGTCGTCGCCGCGCGCCTGGTGGACGCCGACGATGAAATCATGCTCATCACCACCGGCGGGGTGCTGATCCGGACGCGGGTGTCGGAGATCCGCGAGATGGGGCGGGTCACCCAGGGCGTCACGCTGATCGACCTGGACGACGGCGAACGGCTGGCCGGGCTCGAGCGGGTGGTGGAAAAGGACGAGGACGCCGGCGGGCCGGATGCCGGGGACGTTCCGGAAGACGATATGGACGGGGAAGGGACGGAGCAGCAATGACACGAGTGTTCAATTTCAGCGCAGGGCCCGCGGTACTGCCCGAAGCGGTGCTGATGCAGGCCCGGGACGAAATGCTGGACTGGCATGGTTCGGGCATGTCGGTCATGGAGATGAGCCATCGGGGCAAGGAATTCGAGTCCATCATCGCGCAGGCCGAAGCCGATCTCCGCGAACTGATGGCCGTCCCGGGCAACTACAAGGTACTGTTCCTGCAAGGTGGCGCCTCTCTGCAGTTTTCGATGATCCCGATCAATCTGATGGGCGAGTCGAAGCGTGCGGACTATGTGCATACCGGCGAATGGGCCAAGAAGGCGATCGCCGAGGCCAAACGCGTGGGCGTCGTGAACATTGCCGCGACGGCCGAGGACAGGAATTTCTCCTACGCACCCGCGCAACCGGCCTGGAAGCTGAGCGCGGATGCGGCGTACGTGCACGTGACGACCAACGAAACCATCGGCGGCGTCGAGTTCCACTGGGTCCCCGATACGGGTAACGTGCCGCTGATCGCGGACATGTCCTCCCACATACTTTCGCGTCCCATGGACGTGTCCCGCTACGGTCTCATCTATGCGGGCGCACAGAAGAACATCGGCCCTGCCGGGCTGGCGATCGTCATCGTGCGCGATGACCTCATCGGCCGTGCGCCGGCAGGCACTCCTGCCATGCTCGACTACAAGGTGATGGCGGACAACGGGTCGATGTACAACACGCCCCCGACCTACTCGGTCTACATTGCCGGACTGGTCTTCCAGTGGCTCAAGAAGCTGGGCGGGCTCAAGGCCATGGAAGAGATCAATCGGCGCAAGGCGGGTCTTCTGTACGACCTGATCGACGGCAGCGGTTTCTACACCAATCCGGTGGCGAAGACCGACCGTTCGCTCATGAACATTCCCTTCCGCATGCGCGACGAGAGTCTTGACGAATCGTTCCTCAAGTCCGCGAAGTCTGCCGGACTGATCCAGTTGAAGGGCCACCGTTCGGTCGGCGGGATGCGCGCGTCGGTATACAACGCGATGCCGGTGGAGGGCGTGCAGGCACTCGTGGACTTCATGCGCGATTTCGAAAAGAAGAATGGCTAAGTTCCGGCTGCTCACCCTCAACAACATTTCGGGCAAGGGGCTGTCGCGCCTGCCGGCCGACATCTATTCGCACAGTAACGATGTGAGTTCTCCGGACGCGGTTCTGCTGCGTTCGGCCGACATGCATTCGATGGAGATTCCGTCGTCCGTGCTTGCCATCGGCCGTGCAGGAGCAGGGACCAACAATATCCCCACGCCCGTTCTGAGCGCTCGCGGAGTTCCGGTGTTCAACACGCCGGGCGCAAACGCCAATGCGGTGAAGGAACTCGTGATCACGGGCCTGCTCATGGCGGTGCGGAACGTGCTGCCCGCGGTGCGGTTCGTGGATGGATTGACGGCCACGGGCGACGATCTGGACAAGAAGGTCGAGGACGGCAAGAAGCACTTCGCGGGAATCGAACTTCCACACCATACGCTGGGCATCATCGGCCTGGGAAAGATCGGCAGCCTCGTCGCGGATACCGCCATCAAGCTCGGCATGAACGTCATCGGCTTCGATCCGGAGATCACCGTCGAAGCCGCGTGGAGTCTTCCCTCGCAGGTGCGCAAGGCACACAGCATCGAGGAACTGCTGCGGTTGTCCGATTTCGTATCCCTTCACGTGCCCCAGCTTCCATCGACCAGGAATCTGATCGGCCGGGAGCGGATTGCCGGCATGCGCAACGGTGCCGTGCTGCTCAACTTCTCGCGCGAGGCCATCGTCGACGTGGACGCCGTGCTGGAGGGCATCGCGGCCAAGAAGCTCAAGGCCTACGTCTGCGACTTCCCGAACGAGAAGTTCCGCGGCAACCCCTGCGTGCTGGCGCTGCCGCACCTGGGCGCGTCCACGCGCGAGGCGGAGGAAAACTGTGCCGTCATGGTCGTGGATCAGATCCGTGACTACCTCGAACATGGAAACATCGTGAACGCGGTGAACTTCCCCGTGGCTGCCATGCCCCGGGAGTCTCCCTACCGGGTGGGCATCGCCAATGCGAACGTGCCCAACATGCTGGGGCAGATCTCGACGGCCATGGCGCAGGCGGGACTGAACATCCACAACATGCTGAACAAGTCGCGTGGCGACATGGCCTACACGGTCGTCGACGTGGACAGCCCGGTGCCTCCGGCGGTCATCGGCGGCATCCGGGCGATCGAAGGCGTATTGTCCGTCAGGTACCTGCCAGCGGAGGTGTGATCGTCCGTGGACGAGAAGATTCTGCAATTGCGTAACCGGATCGACGAGATCGACGCCCACGTGCTCGCGCTCGTCAGCGAGCGGGCGCGATGCGCCCACGACATCGGACAACTGAAGGGCGAGTCCGCGGTATACCGGCCGGAGCGCGAGGCCCAGGTCCTGCGCCGTCTGGCGGATCTGAATCAGGGCCCCCTGTCGTCCAGTGCCATTCAGCATCTGTTCACCGAGATCATCTCGGCGTGCAGGGCGCTGGAGAAGACGCCCCGCGTCGCGTACCTGGGGCCCAAGGGCACCTACAGCGGCGACGCCGTGCTGAAGCAATTCGGCAGCAGTGCAGATCCTGATCCCTGCACGTCGATCGGGGAAGTCTTCCGGCGCGTCGAGTCGGGCTTTGCCAATTACGGCGTCGTGCCCGTCGAGAACTCCACCGAAGGCGGTATCGGCGTCACGCTCGATCTGCTGCTCAGCACCAGTCTGCAGATCTGTGCCGAGGTGCTGCTTCCCGTCCACCACTGTCTTCTGTCGAACGGCGGATCGCTGCAGTCGGTGACTGTCGTTTACGCCCACGCGCAGGCTCTGGGACAGTGCAGCGAATGGTTGTCGCACCATATGGCCAGCGTGTCGCGTGTCCCCGTGGCGAGCAATGCCGAAGCGGCCCGGCGAGCATCCGAGGAGCCCGGATCCGCGGCCATCGCATCGGCGGGCGCTGCGGAGATCTACGGCCTGTCCATACTCGCGCAGAACATCGAGGACGAACCGTCGAACACCACGCGGTTCCTCGTCATCGGGAAGCAGGACGTGGCGCCCTCCGGCCGCGACAAGACGTCGCTCGCCATGAGCGCGCCCAACCGTCCCGGGGGGCTGGTGCAGTTGCTCGCACCGCTCGCGCGTCACGGTCTCAGCATGTCGCGCCTGGAATCCCGGCCATCGCGCACCGGCGTCTGGGAGTACGTGTTCTTCCTCGATCTCGAAGGTCACCAGCGCGATGCCGGCGTGAGTGCTGCGCTCGCCGAGCTGCAGGGGGTGGCCGGTTTCCTGAAGATTCTCGGTTCCTATCCCGTCGCACCGAATTGACCATGATCGACGCCTGCGAAATCGCCCCCGCCTGGATCCGTTCCTTCGCCGCCTACGTTCCGGGCAAACCCTCCAGGGAACTGGCCCGCGAGATGGGGCTGGACGAGTCCTCGATCGTGAAGCTCGCCTCCAACGAGAACCCGCTCGGGCCCAGTCCTGCTGCGGTGCAGTCGATGCGTGCGGCGCTGGACGATATCGCGCGGTACCCCGATGGGAACGGGTTCGAGCTGAAGGAGGCCATCGTCCGGCACTACGGCGTCTCCATGGGGCAGCTCGTCCTGGGCAACGGGTCCAACGACGTCCTGGAACTCGTGGCGCGGACGTTCCTGACGCCGGGGACGAGTGCCGTGTATTCCAAGCATGCATTCGCGGTGTACCCGCTCTCGGTCCAGGCCATGGGCGCCATCCATCTGGAAACGCCCGCGCAGAATTTCGGCCATGATCTCGAAGCGATGGCTGCCGCCGTGCGGGACGACACGCGCGTCGTCTTCATCGCCAATCCGAACAATCCCACCGGCACGTTCGTCACGGGTGAGGCGCTTCAGCGCTTCCTGGGCCAGGTTCCACGACGCGTCATCGTGGTCCTGGACGAGGCGTACACCGAATATCTCCCCGTGGCGGACCGCTACAACAGCCTCGAATGGCTCGGGACGTATTCCAATCTCGTGGTGACGCGCACGTTCTCGAAAGCGTTCGGCCTGGCTGGACTGCGAATCGGCTTTGCCGTCGCTCACCCGGACATCGCGGATCTGATGAACCGCGTGCGGCAACCCTTCAACGTCAACGCCGTGGCCCAGGCCGGCGCTATTGCAACACTGCAGGACAAGGACTATCTGGCGCGCGGCCGTGCGCTCAACGCCGACGGCATGGCCCAGATCATCGCGGGCCTGACTAAACTCGGCATCGACTACCTGCCTTCTCGTGGCAACTTCATCTGTCTTCGCGTGGGACCCGCCGGCGAGATCTATCAGAAGCTGCTGCATCTGGGTGTGATCGTCCGGCCGGTCGGGGGGTACGCCATGCCGGAGTGGCTCCGGGTGAGCATCGGCCTGCCCGCGGAGAACGAGCGCTTCCTCGGGGCGCTTTCCGAGGTGCTGGGCGGCGCCCGGCACCGCTGAACTCTTGCAGCACGGTACGTGAAGCCATTCCTTCGTGCCGCCATCATCGGCGTCGGTCTCATCGGGGGTTCCTGTGCGATGGCGTGGCGCAAGGCCGGTTGCGTCGAGCGGATCGTGGGCATCGGGCGTGGCCGTGCCAACCTGGAACGTGCGCTGGAACTCGGTGTGATCGACGAGATCGCGGCGGACACCGCGTCCGGCGTGTCCGGTGCGGACGTGGTCCTGAT
Organism: Betaproteobacteria bacterium; assembly: GCA_016713305.1. Lineage (NCBI taxonomy): Bacteria > Pseudomonadati > Pseudomonadota > Betaproteobacteria > Betaproteobacteria bacterium. Next base: position 54,376 of record JADJPK010000023.1, on the reverse strand, counting down.
TGCTGTTCCCGTGGGTCAGCTGGCCGGAGTGCTGCGTGACGCCGTGCCTGCGCTGGATAGGGACGTGGTGATCACGGACGGAGGCAGCACCAAGCAGGACGTGGTGACGGCGGCGCGGACCGGTCTGGGCAAGCATCTGCCCCGATTCGTGCCGGCACATCCCATCGCCGGCGCTGAGCGTTCAGGCGTGGACGCGGCCCGGGCCGATCTGTACGTCGGCCGCAACGTGGTGCTCACACCCTTGCCTGAGACCGATGCGGAGGCGACCGAGAAGGTGCGTTCGCTCTGGTCGGCGTGCGGAGCCAGGGTCACAGATCTCAGCCCGCAGGAGCACGATGCCGTCTTCGCCGCAGTCAGCCATCTGCCTCACGCGCTGGCCTTCGCGCTGGTCGACATGATCGCGCGAAGAGACAACGCCTCGCAGCTCTTCGGCTATGCGGCGGGCGGTTTTCGTGATTTCACGCGCATCGCCTCCAGTTCGCCGGAAATGTGGCGAGACATCTGTCTGGCCAATCGCGCTGCGATCCTCGGCGAGATCGACGCCTTCGGCGAGCGCCTGGGGGCGCTGCGCGAAGCTGTGGCGGATGCCGATGGTGCGCGCATTGAAAGGATCTTCGGCAACGCCCGAAGCGCTCGCGACGCCTGGTTGAAGAGTATCGAGGACGCCAAGTGAGCGATTCCAGGTTTCCCCCGTTCCTCGATCTTCCACCGCTTGCCTCGGCGGCTGGAGTGGTGCGTCTGCCGGGATCGAAGAGCATCTCCAATCGCATGCTCCTGCTGGCCGCGCTCGCGGAAGGCGCGACCGAGATCCGCGACCTGCTGGATTCCGACGACACGCAGCGGATGCTGGAGGCGTTGGCGGCTCTGGGGGTCGGAGTGGAAGGGACGGCGGGCGCCGGATGCCTGATCGTTCACGGGTGCGGGGGGCGGTTTCCGGTGCGGGACGCCGATCTGTTCCTGGGAAACGCGGGAACCGCGTTCCGGCCCCTGACTGCGGCGCTGGCCGTGGCGGGCGGTGATTACCGGCTATCCGGCGTGGCGCGCATGCACGAGCGGCCGATCGGCGATCTGGTCACGGCGCTCCGCGACCTGGGGCTTGCCGTCGATTGCCTGGGCAGCGAAGGATATCCACCGCTGCGGCTCCGCGGCGGGACCGCCCGCATCGGCGGCCCGGTGAAGGTGCGCGGCGACGTCTCCAGCCAGTTCCTGACGGCCCTGCTCATGGCGCTGCCCATCCTGGGCCAGGATGTGGAAATCGCGGTGGAAGGAGAACTCATCTCGAAGCCTTACATCGACATCACGCTCAACCTCATGGCCAGGTTCGGTGTGGTGGTCGAACGCGAAGGCTGGGTGCGGTTTGCCATCCCCGCCTCGTCCAAGTACCGCAGTCCGGGAATGGTCCACGTGGAGGGCGATGCGTCCGGCGCGTCGTACTTTCTCGCAGCCGGGGCGATCGGCGGTGGTCCGGTCAGGGTCGAGGGAGTGGGGCGCCACAGTATCCAGGGCGACGTGCGGTTCGCCGACGCTCTGGCCCAGCTCGGCGCGGAGATCACCTGGGGCGACAACTGGATCGAGGCCAGGGCTCCCACGGCCGGCGGACTCAAGGCATTCGATCTCGATCTCAATCACATCCCCGATGCCGCCATGACCCTTGCAGCCGCCGCCTTGTTCGCGGACGGTCGTTGTCGACTGCGAAACGTGGCGAGTTGGCGAGTCAAGGAGACCGACCGCCTGGCAGCCATGGCCGCGGAACTGGCCAAGGTGGGGGCTACCGTGTCCGAGGGGTCGGATTTCATCGAGGTGGGGCCACCGGCCCAGTTCCGAGGGGCCGCCATCGAGACGTACGACGACCACCGGATGGCCATGTGCCTGTCCCTCGCGGCCCTGGGCGGCGTGCCCATCCGGATTCTCGATCCCGGCTGTGTGGCCAAGACCTTTCCCGACTACTTCGATCGTCTGGCCGAAGTGACGGTGCCCTGCAAGGTGCCGGTGATCGCGATCGATGGACCCGCCGCATCGGGCAAGGGGACGGTCGCGTGGTTGGTGGCTCAGGCCCTGGGCTACCGCTATCTCGACAGTGGGGCGCTGTATCGGATCGCGGCCCTGGCCGCGCTCAGGGCCGGGGTGGCGGCGAACGATGAAGCCGCTGCGGCTTCCCTCGCGGAAGCGCTTGCGATCGAGTTCCATCAAGGAAGAATCCTGCTCGCTGGCGAGGACGTCACGGAGGCGATACGGGACGAAAGGGTTTCGCAGGCGGCGTCCGCCATCGCGGCGCTGCCCGCAGTCCGGCAGGCGCTCTTCTGGCAACAGCGAGCCTTTCGTGGGTTGCCGGGACTGGTCGCGGAGGGGCGCGACATGGGCACCGTGGTGTTCCCGGAGGCCGAACTCAAGGTGTTTCTGACAGCGGGTGTGGAAGAGCGCGCACAGCGGCGATATAAACAGTTGATAGAAAAGGGGATGCGTGCTAGCCTACCCGACCTTTTGCACGAGATCGCCGAGCGCGACGCCCGCGACAGCCAACGCAGTGTCGCCCCTCTGGGGCAGGCTGCCGGCGCGGAGCTCCTCGACACCACAGGGTTGTCTCCCGAAGAGGCCCGCGACCGTATTCTGGGCTGGTTCCGGGCGCGAGCGTGCCGATAAGGGGCTGCGGGTCTGCCGCGGTCGGGCAGCATCCGATGTTCGTTGTAACGGTAGCCGGTTTCTCCCTCGTGACACGCCCCTTGGGCCAGTGACGTCAGGCGGAACCGGCCTTTTGATCATTCGTGATCCTTAACCCGGGCCGGGCTTGCGCTCCGCCTTTCACATTTCATCCGATCAACACATGACTACCTCAACCCAACCTGCCGTCGCTCCCGTGGAAAACTTTGCCGCGCTGTTTGAAGAAAGCCTTTCGCGTCAGGAAATGCGCGCCGGCGAAGTGATCACCGCGGAAGTGGTGCGGGTGGACGCCAATCACGTCGTCGTCAATGCCGGCCTCAAGTCGGAGAGCTTCATCCCGATCGAGGAGTTCCGCAATGACAGGGGGGAGGTCGAAGCCAAGGCGGGTGACTTCGTCTCCGTGGCCATCGAAGCCCTCGAAGACGGTTACGGTGAAACCCGCTTGTCGCGTGACAAGGCCAAGCGTCTTGCCGCCTGGACCCAGCTCGAACAGGCACTCGAGGAAGGCACCCTGGTGCAGGGGCTCATCACCGGCAAGGTGAAGGGCGGTCTCACTGTCATGATCAACGGAATCCGCGCGTTCCTTCCGGGTTCCCTGGTCGACACCCGTCCGGTGAAGGACACCTCGCCGTACGAAGGCAAGCAGCTCGAATTCAAGGTCATCAAGCTCGACCGCAAGCGTAACAACGTGGTCGTGTCTCGCCGTGCCGTGGTCGAAGCCAACCAGGGAGAAGAGCGCCAGAAGCTTCTCGAGACCCTGCAGGAAGGCGCGGTGGTCAAGGGTGTGGTCAAGAACATCACCGACTACGGCGCGTTCGTGGATCTGGGCGGTATCGATGGCCTGCTCCACATCACCGATCTTGCCTGGCGCCGCGTCAAGCACCCCTCCGAAGTGCTGGCGGTGGGTGACGAAGTGGAAGCCAAGGTGCTCAAGTTCGACCAGGAAAAGAACCGTGTCTCCCTGGGCCTCAAGCAGCTCGGCGAAGATCCGTGGGTCGGTCTGGGCCGCCGCTATCCGACGGGCACCCGCCTCTTCGGCAAGGTCACCAACCTCACCGATTACGGCGCGTTCGTCGAGATCGAATCGGGCATCGAGGGTCTGGTGCACGTGTCCGAAATGGACTGGACCAACAAGAACGTTCATCCGTCCAAGGTAGTCCAGCTCGGCGACGAGGTCGAGGTGATGATTCTCGAGATCGACGAAGACCGCCGCCGGATTTCCCTGGGCATGAAGCAGTGCATGTCCAATCCGTGGGAGGAATTCGCCACCACCTACAAGAAGGGTGACAAGGTTCGCGGACAGATCAAGTCCATCACGGACTTCGGCGTGTTCATCGGCTTGGCCGGCGGCATCGATGGCCTGGTCCACCTGTCTGATCTTTCCTGGAACGTTGCGGGCGAGGAGGCAGTGCGCAATTACAAGAAGGGAGAGGAGGTCGATGCCGTGGTTCTGGGTATCGACGTGGAGCGTGAACGCATTTCGCTGGGCATCAAGCAGCTGGAAGGCGATCCGTTCAACAACTATGTGGCCGCCCACGACAAGAATTCCATTGTCGAAGGGACGGTCAAGACGATCGACGCGAAGGGCGCGGTGGTCGGCCTCGAAGGCGAAGTGGAAGGCTATCTGCGCGCCTCGGAGGTTTCGCGTGACCGGGTGGAGGACATCCGTACCCACCTCAAGGAAGGCGACCGGCTCACGGCGATGATCATCAACATCGACCGCAAGAACCGGACGATCAACCTGTCGATCAAGGCCAAGGATATGGCCGAAGAGTCGGAAGCGATGCAGCGTGTCGCTTCCGAGAGTCCGACGAATGCTGGCACCACCAACCTGGGCGCCCTGCTGAAGGCCAAGCTGGACAACAAGAACGCCGCCCAGTAAGGGGGTGCGATGACCAAGTCGGAACTCATTGCCAAGCTGGCGGCGCATTTCCCGCAGTTGGGCGCCGCCGACGCCGAGCTTGCGGTCAAGATGATTCTCGACGCGATGGCCAAGAGCCTGTCGCAGGGAGAGCGCATCGAGATCCGCGGGTTCGGCAGTTTCGGACTCAACTACCGGCCCCCGCGGGTCGGCAGGAATCCGAAGTCGGGCGAAAAGGTTCAGGTTCCCGCCAAGTACGTGCCCCATTTCAAGGCGGGCAAGGAACTCAGGGAACGTGTCGACATCGAGAATCAGCCGCAATCGGATAACGATGCGGCTGGGCCGGACCAGTTGGCCGCTGCGGTCGCTGCGCCGGTCTCGGTGCCCAGCACATCCGCTTCCTGAGCGGTTGTGAGTCCGATCCAAAGGAGGAGTAGGGACAGGTGATCCGTGCGGTGGGATGGGTCCTCAAGGCGCTGCTGTTCGCGGCACTGTTGGGATTCGCCATCAAGAACACGGCACCGGTCACTGTCCGCTACTACTTCGGGGCGGCCTGGCAGGCGCCCTTGGTCGTCGTTCTTCTCGTGATCTTCGCCGTGGGTGCCGCGGCCGGCATCCTGGCGACTACCGGCTATATTCTCAGACAACGCCGCGAGATCACCCGGTTGCGGCGTCAGGCCGGACTCCCGGCTGGAGACGAGCACCCCTGATGGAATTCGAGGCGTGGTGGCTGTTGGCGCTTCCCCTGTTCTTCGCGCTCGGCTGGCTGGCCGCCCGCGTGGACATCAAGCAACTCGTCACCGAATCGCGCCGTCTGCCCCATTCGTATTTCCGGGGCCTCAACTTTCTGCTTAACGAACAACCCGACAAGGCGATCGAGGCCTTCATCGAGGTCGTGAAGGTGGAGCCCGAGACGGTCGAGCTGCACTTCGCGCTGGGCAATCTTTTCCGCCGGCGCGGTGAACTGGAACGTGCGATCCGCATGCATCAGAACATCCTGGATCGCGAAGACCTCGCGCCGGATCAGCGGTTGTCGGCACTGTACGAGCTTGCCCAGGACTACCTGAAGGCAGGCCTGCTGGATCGGGCCGAAGAGCTTTTCTCGAAGCTACGAGGCACTGCGCTGGAGCAGCAAGGCCTGCGGTACCTGCTGGAGATCTACGAGCAGGAGAAGGATTGGCTCAAGGCGATCGACATCTCCAGGCAGATGGACGCCATCACCGGCCAGTCCAGTGCCAAGGACATCGCTCACTTCTACTGCGAACTGGCTGCTGCGGAACTCGTGCATCAGCGGCTGGACACGGGGCGCAAGTACCTCCAGGAAGCGCTTGCAGTCAATCGGAAATGTACGCGTGCGAACATCATCCTCGGTGACATAGAGATGGCAGCAGGCGATTCGGACGCGGCGATCGAGGCGTGGAAACGAGTGGAAGGCCAGAACCCGGCGTACCTCGCCCTGCTGGCGGACAAGCTGCTCGGCGCCTATCGCAAGCTTGGCCGTGAAGAACAGGGCCTGCAGCTCCTGACCGGCTATCTGGCGACCTATCCATCGCTGGATCTTCTCAATTCCGTCTATCAGGCAACCATGGATTCCCAGGGCAACAAGGCGGCCTACGAACTCCTGCGCGAAGAATTGCGGCGCAATCCCACGCTGATCGGCCTTAACCGCCTGATCGAGATGCAGATCGCCGAGGCCCCCGCAGACCGCCGGCACGATCTCGAACTCACCCGGTCCCTCATCCAGCAGCATTCGCGCAGCTTGTCGCTGTATCGCTGCGACAGCTGCGGTTTTCGGGCACGCCAGTTTTACTGGCACTGCCCGGCCTGTCACGGATGGGAGACCTACGTGCCGCGAAGGGCGGAAGAAAGGGAGCTGGCTGCTTGAATTCGAATCTCGACGATTCCCGGATCATCGTTGCACTGGACTATCCGTCAGCCGACGAGGCCGTCGCCTTCGTCGGGAAGCTGCCACCACGAGCGTGCCGTCTGAAGGTCGGCAAGGAGCTCTTCGTTTCGGCCGGTCCTGCTTTGGTGGACCGTCTGCACCGGCTCGGTTTTGAAGTCTTCCTGGATCTCAAGTTCCACGACATTCCGAACACGGTTGCGCAGGCTTGCGCAGCCGCGGCCCGCCTGGGTGTGTGGATGGTGAATGTTCACGCCAGTGGCGGATCCAAGATGATGGCCGCAGCCCGCGACGCCTTGGAGTCCTTCGAGAGGCGGCCCAAGCTGATTGCCGTGACGGTGCTGACAAGCATGGGTGATGACGACCTGCAGGAGCTCGGATTGTCCGGGCGTACCGCGGCGGAGCACGCCGTGCATCTGGCAGCGCTTGCGCATGGGGCCGGGCTGGATGGGGTGGTGTGTTCGGCGAAGGAAGCGCAGGCCATGCGCGATCGCTTCGGCGCAGGCTTCGAACTGGTCACGCCGGGAATCCGGCCCGCCGATGCGGCGGTGGACGATCAGGCGCGTGTGGCGACTCCGGGTGGAGCCATCAGGAACGGCTCCAGTTACCTCGTGATCGGCCGGCCGATCACGAAGGCGGCAGACCCGGTGAAGGCGCTTGCGGACATCGATGCGGAAGTTCGGGGAGCGTTGGCGGGCTGAACCGCATTCCCGATCGCGTCGTGCGGGAGATCTCGCGCGACATATCTTCCGCCGGTTCGTGTCGAACCCGGGGGAAGCAAACAGGAAATCAACATGCGAGTGACCGTCGTCGGCAGTGGCTACGTGGGGCTTGTCTCGGGCGCATGCCTCGCAGACATGGGCAATGACGTATTGTGTCTGGATGTGGACCCCGCGAAGGTCGAGATGCTGCGCAATGGCAAGGTGCCGATCTACGAACCGGGGCTGGATGGCCTCATCCGGCGCAATGCCGCAGCGGGGCGCATCCGATTTACCACGGACATCCAGGAAGGCGTGCGACACGGCGAAGTCCAGCTCATCGCTGTCGGTACCCCGCCGGGAGAGGATGGTTCGGCGGATCTCTCCCACGTCCTCGCCGCAGCGCGCAGCATCGGTCGGTATCTGGACCACTATGCGGTCATCGTCGACAAGTCCACCGTGCCGGTCGGAACGGCTGACAAGGTGAGGGAGGCCATAGCCGGCGAACTCGCCACTCGTGGTTCGACACAGGCCTTCTCGGTGGTCTCGAATCCCGAGTTCCTCAAGGAGGGTGCGGCGGTCGACGATTTTCTCAAGCCGGATCGAATCGTTGTGGGCTCCGACGACGAGCGCGCGACTTCGGTGATGCGTGAGCTGTACCTGCCGTTCCAGCGCAATCACGAACGGATGATCGTGATGGACGTGCGGTCCGCCGAACTCACGAAGTACGCCGCAAACGCGATGCTCGCCACTCGCATCTCGTTCATGAACGAACTGGCCAATCTCGCGGAGAAACTCGGCGCAGACATAGAACTCGTGCGGCGCGGCATCGGTGCGGACCCGCGGATCGGTTATCACTTTCTCTACGCGGGCACGGGTTATGGCGGATCGTGTTTTCCCAAGGACGTGAAGGCGCTGCAACGTACCGCCCAGGAGTCCGGGATGGCGCTGCGCATCCTCGGGGCGGTGGAAGACGTGAACGAGGCGCAGAAGTCGCGCCTGCTGGAGAAGATCGACGCCCGGTTCGGGCGCGACCTTCGCGGGATGCGTTTCGCGCTGTGGGGCCTTGCCTTCAAACCCAACACCGATGACATGCGCGAGGCCCCCAGCCGGGTGATCGTGCGGGGAATCGTGGAAAGAGGCGGTCAGGTCTCGGCCTACGATCCCGTGGCCGTCGATGAGGCCCGCAAGGCCCTGGAAGGATTGCCGGGCGTCTCGTATGCGGCCTCGCCCATGAGGGCGATGGCGGAGGCGGATGCCCTGGTGATCGTGACCGAGTGGAAGGAGTTTCGCAGCCCGGATTTCGACGCTATCCGCACGGCATTGAAGCACCCCGTGATCTTCGATGGCCGCAACATGTACGATCCGCACATCGTCCGTTCCCGAGGTCTCGAATACCATGCCATCGGCCGTCCCTGAGGATCCGGTCTCCGCCATGTCCGGCGCTCTGGATATCCTGCTCGCCATGCGGGAGGCACGAGTCTTGGTGGTGGGCGACGTGATGCTCGACCGCTACTGGTTCGGCGATGTGAACCGCATATCGCCCGAAGCGCCCGTGCCGGTGGTCAAGGTGGGGCGCACGGAAGAGCGGCTCGGCGGCGCCGCGAACGTGGCTCGCAATGCAGCGGCGCTGGGTGCGCAGGTGGAACTGCTGTCCGTGGTGGGGGACGACGAGGCCGGCCGCCGTATCCAGACACTGCTGGAGCAGGGAGCCATCCGCGCAAGCCTGCAGCGGGATGCGTCCATCGAAACCACCATCAAGCTGCGCGTCATCGGCCGTCAGCAGCAGTTGTTGCGGATCGATTTCGAGACCATCCCCAGCCACGACGCGTTGCAGTCCAAGCTGGCGGAGTTCGAGAGGCGCCTGCCCGACGCTGACGTCATCATCCTGTCGGACTACGGCAAGGGGGGCTTGCAGCACATCACGCAGATGATCGACCTCGCGCGGCGCGCCGCGAAACCGGTGCTGGCGGATCCGAAGGGCGATGACTATGACCGTTATCGAGGCGCCACTCTGCTCACACCCAACCGCTCTGAGTTCCGCCAGGTGGCGGGTGGCTGGACCGACGAGGCCGCTCTCGAGGAAAAGGCGCAGCGGTTGCGCCGCGATCTTGCGCTGGAGGCGTTGCTGGTTACCCGAAGCGAGGAGGGCATGACCCTGTATCGCGACGTGGGCGCATTGCACGTTCCCACGGTTGCGAAGGAGGTCTTCGACGTCAGCGGTGCGGGCGATACCGTCATCGCAACGCTCGCAGTGATGCTTGCCGCGGGCCAGTCATACGAGACATCCGTGCGCTGGGCCAACATGGCCGCAGGCATTGTTGTCGGCAAGCTCGGCACCGCCGTCGCGACGCCAGATGAACTGGTGGTCGCGTTCGGTGCGATGGCGAAGGCGTGAACCGGACTCGCGTATTGCAAGATCGGTCCGACGCTTGCGCTGCACTGATACCGCACGGCCGACCCTCACTCGAATGAACACTCGCTGGAGATACGCATGATCCTGGTAACCGGCGCCGCCGGATTCATCGGTGCCAATCTCGTGAAGGGTCTCAACGACCGTGGCGAGAGCGACATCCTTGCCGTGGACAACCTCACGCGCGCCGACAAGTTTCGCAATCTCACGGATTGCGATATCGCGGACTACTGGGACAAGGAGCCGTTCCTGGACGCGCTCGTGGCCGGCGACTTCGACGGCGAGATCGAGATGGTGTTCCACAACGGCGCTTGCTCGGACACCATGGGTGGCGATGGCCGCTACATGATGGACAACAACTACCGCTACACATTGACGCTGCTCGATTGGTGCCAGGCCGAAGACGTGAGGTTCGTCTACGCGTCATCCGCCGCCGTGTACGGGGCAGGACCGGAGTTTCGCGCGAGGACCGTGAATGCGAGGCGCCGCTCAATGTCTACGGATCCTCGAAGTTCCTCATGGATCAGGTGGTGCGCCGTCGCTGGAACGAACTGCGGGGGCAAGTCGTCGGCCTGCGGTACTTCAACGTATACGGTCCCCGCGAGGCGCACAAGGGCCGCATGGCGTCCGTGGCATTCCACTGCTTCAACCAGTTTCGCGCGGAGGGCCGGGTGAAGCCCTTCGAAGGCAGCGGTGGCTATGGACCCGGCGAACAGCGGCTGGATTTCGTGTCGGTGGAAGATGTCGTACGGGTGAATCTCTGGTTCATGGATCACCCTGACGTATCGGGCGTCTACAACCTCGGCACCGGTCGCAGCCAGCCGTTCAACGATGTGGCGGTTGCGACGGTGAACGCATTGCGGCAGGCCTCCGGGGAGCCCAGCCTCACGCTGGAACAGATGCGGTCCGGCGGTCTGGTGAACTACGTTCCGTTCCATGAGGGCTTGAAGGAAAAGTACCAGAGTTTCACCCAGGCGGACTTGTCGCAACTTCGTGCCGCCGGATACGACGCGACCTTTCTGACCGTGGAAGAGGGGGTGTCTCGTTACGTGAAGTGGCTGCTGGAGCGTGCGGCGTGAGCGCCGAGTATCCCGTCCTCGACGACTTCGTCGGCAATACGCCGCTCGTGCGATTCAAGCGGTTGCCCGGCAGGACGACCAACGTCGTGCTGGGCAAGCTGGAAGGCAACAACCCTGCAGGGTCGGTGAAGGACCGGCCGGCGCTCTCGATGATCCTGGGGGCCGAAGCTCGCGGCGAGATCAGGCCCGGCGATACGCTGATCGAACCCACGAGCGGCAATACCGGCATCGCCCTCGCGATGGTGGCTGCCATGCGCGGGTATCGCATGGTCCTGGTGATGCCCGAGGATCTTTCGGTCGAACGCAGGCAGACCATGGCCGCGTACGGCGCAGCGTTCGTGCTGACGCCCAAGCAGGGGGGTATGGAGACGGCGCGCGACATCGCGCTGGCGATGCAGGCGCGAGGCGAAGGCAGGATCCTCGATCAGTTCGCCAACGCGCGCGAAGAAGGAATCTTTGGCGGCGTTTCGGCCGGCGGCGCGACCTGGGCTGCATTGGAGCTTTCCAAGCAGGTGGAGGACTCGGTCATCGTGACCATCATCTGTGACCGTGGCGATCGCTATCTGTCCACGGGAATCTTCGGTTGATTGCTGCGTCCGCCCGACGGAGGACAGCGTCGCGGAATCGACGCGACAAGGGTGACACGGCAGCAGGAAAGGCGCTCATCGGAGCGCCTTTCTGCTGGTGACTCGGGGGGCCTATGCGGCCCTGGGCACCCATGTCTCCGGCGCGCGCCACAAGGCAGCCAGAAGCAATTCGCGCTTCAGGACGAACTCCTTGGGCAGCCGGTCGTAGAGCTTCACGAAGAGTTCCTCGTGCAGCAGCAACTCCCGAATCCAGTCCTCGCGGCTCAGCGTCATGGCTTCACGGAACGACGCTCGGACGTTGGCCGGCAGGCCTTCCCACTCGAGATCGCTTTCCGCGGGCATCCAGCCCAGCGGGCTTTCCATGGCCGACGTGCGGCCTTCGCAGCGCTCGACGATCCACTTGAGCACCCGCATGTTCTCGCCGTAGCCGGGCCAGAGGAACTTGCCGTCGGCGTTCTTGCGGAACCAGTTCACGCAGAAGATGCGGGGCGGATCGGGCAAGCGGTGACCCATCTCGAGCCAATGGTCGAAGTAGTCGCCGATGTGATACCCGCAGAAGGGCAGCATCGCGAAGGGATCGCGGCGGACTTCTCCCACTTTGTGGGCGGCCGCGGCGGTCGTTTCCGAACCCATCGTCGCGGCAAGGTATACGCCATCGGTCCAGTTGAAGCTTTCCACGACCAGGGGCATCGTGGTGCTGCGGCGGCCACCGAAGATGAAGGCCGAGATGGGCACGCCCCGGGTGTCTTCCCACGCCGGGTCCAGAGAGGGGCACTGGCTCGCGGGCGCCGTGAATCGGGCGTTGGGGTGTGCTGCCTTGCGACCGCAGTCCGGCGTCCAGTCCTGTCCCTGCCAGTCGATCAGATGTGCGGGCGGTTCGTCTGTCATCCCCTCCCACCAGACGTCGCCGTCGTCGGTGAGGGCCACATTGGTGAACACGCAGTTCTCGCGGAGCGTGTCCATGGCGTTCGGGTTGGACTGATAGGAAGTCCCTGGGGCCACGCCGAAGAAACCGAACTCGGGATTGATGGCGTAGAGACGCCCGTCGTCCCCGGGCTTGATCCACGCGATGTCGTCGCCGATGGTGGTGACTTTCCATCCATCGAATGCCTTGGGCGGGATCAGCATCGCGAAGTTCGTCTTGCCGCAAGCGCTGGGGAACGCGGCCGCGACGTAGGTCTTGCGATGATCGGGCGATTCCACGCCCAGGATCAGCATGTGTTCGGCGAGCCAGCCTTGTTCGCGGCCCATGGTCGAAGCGATGCGCAACGCGAAGCACTTCTTGCCCAGGAGCGCATTGCCGCCATAGCCGCTGCCATACGACCAGATGGCGTTCTCTTCGGGAAAGTGGACGATGTACTTGTGATCCTTGTTGCAGGGCCAGGGCACGTCCTTCTGTCCGGGCTGAATGGGCATGCCGACCGAATGCAGGCAGGGCACGAACGAACCTTCCTCGCCCAGGGCCTCCGCGGCGGCGCGCCCCATGCGGGTCATCATGCGCATGCTCACGGCGACGTAGGCGGAATCGGTGATTTCCACGCCGATATGGGAGAGCGGCGAGCCGATGGGACCCATGCTGAATGGCACGACGTACATGGTTCGACCCTTCATGCAGCCGTCGAACAGACCCGTCAGGCGCTGCTTCATCTCGTCCGGCGCCATCCAGTTGTTCGTGGGGCCGGCATCGTGCTTGTGCAGGGAGCAGATGAAGGTGCGGTCTTCGACCCGGGCAACGTCGCTGGGATCGGACGACGCCAGGAAGCTGCCGGGACGCTTGGCGGGGTTGAGTCGGCGGAAAGTGCCGGCAGCAACGAGGTCTTCGCACAGCCGGTCGTATTCGGCCACGCTGCCGTCGCACCACACAATTCTGTCGGGACGCGTCAGCGTCGCGACCTGAGAGACCCACTTCTTCAGCAGGTCGTTGCGAACCCACGCGGGCGCATGAGCATCCATGGCGGGCCTCCCGATGTCTTCGATTTTCACTGCTTCGATCTCCCTGAGCCCGTCGCAATGCACGGACTATCAACAAGAAAAAGGCATGCTAGCACCGGGACCCTGGCTGCGGGAGCCCGTGGTGGCGTTTCCTGGCGGTTATCTGACATGCATCAACGCTACGGCACAGGAAAAAATGCCGGGCGCGGTGGGTCTGACGCGAGGCAAGCCCTGTGCCGGAATGTAGAATCGCGGCCTTTGCCGCCAAGCTGAGCCGTGAATCCCGTCCTCGTCTTCGACATAGAGACCGTACCTGACGTCGCTGCCCTGCGCCGTCTGCGGGAATTCGATCCTTCCCTGTCGGATGCCGAAGTCGCCGAAGCGGCTTTTCGCGCGCGGCGCGAGCAGACCGGGTCGGATTTTCTCCAGCACCACCTCCACAAGGTCGTCGTCATCTCCTGCGTCCTCAGGGATCGCGACCACTTCCGTGTCTGGTCGCTGGGTGAGGCGGAGGAGCCGGAAGGGCAACTCATCCAGCGGTTCTTCGACGGCGTCGAGCGCTACGCGCCTCAGCTCGTATCCTGGAACGGCGGAGGGTTCGATCTGCCGGTACTGCACTACCGCGGGCTGGCCAACGGGGTGGTCGCCTCGAAGTACTGGGATCTCGGCGAAGACGACCGCGACTTCAAGTGGAACAACTACATCAGCCGCTACCACATGCGCCATCTGGATCTGATGGATCTCCTGGCCATGTATCAGCCGCGGGCAAGTGTTCCCCTGGACGAGCTGGCGCAGATACTGGGCTTCCCGGGAAAGCTGGGCATGGCGGGGGGGAAGGTCTGGCAGGCCTATCTGGACGGGCAGATCCAGGGCATTCGCGACTATTGCGAAACGGACGTGGTCAACACGTACCTCGTGTATTTGCGATTTCAGTTGATGAGAGGGGCGCTCGGCCGCGAGGCATACGCGAACGAGTGCATGTTGGTGCGAGGAGCGCTGGAGAAGCTGCCCGGAGAACACTGGCGGCAATTCCTGCGGATGTGGGAGACGGTTTGAACGATATTGCAGGGGCGGAAGTCGAGATCGAATCGCTGGATCACGAAGGCAAGGGCGTCGGTCATCGAGAGGGCAAGGTGGTGTTCGTGGACGGCGCGCTTCCGGGTGAGACAGCGCACGTCCAGACGCTCAAGTCGAAACAATCGTACGAATTCGCGGTCGCAGCGCGGATCTCGAACGCGAGCAGCCAGCGGGTGGAGCCTCGATGCAAGCACTTCGGCGTCTGCGGCGGATGTTCCATGCAACATCTCACGCCATCCGCTCAGGTTGCAGTGAAGCAGCGCGTGCTCGAGGATTGCCTGGGACGCATCGGTGGCGTGACGCCTGACGTGATCCTGCCGGCCATTCACGGTCCGGCGTGGGAATACCGCTATCGCGCCCGCTTCTCCGTGCGCAATGTGATCAAGAAGGGGGGCGTGCTGGTTGGATTTCACGAGCGGCGCAGCAGCTACGTGGCCGACATGCGTGAATGCCACGTGGTGCCAAGACGCATTTCCGACCTGTTGGTGCCGCTGCGGGAGCTCATCGCTTCGCTGAGCATCCGGGATCGCGTGCCCCAGATCGAACTGGCGATCGGGGACCGGATGGACGTCCTGGTGTTCCGGGTGCTGTTGGCCCCCTCACCCGAGGACGAGGCGATCCTGAGGGCTTTCGCGGTGCGCTACAACGTCGCCTTGGCTCTCCAGCCCAAGGGACCGGAGACCGTGACCCCGCTTCACCCGCTTCCCTGGCCGGAAGTCGCTTACACCTTGCCGGAGTTCGACGTGAGGCTCCATTTTTCACCCACGGAGTTCACGCAGGTCAATCATCAGATCAACCGGGTGCTGGTGGCGCGAGCGATAGGCATGCTTGACCCGCAGCCGGGCGAACGGATCGCGGACATGTTCTGCGGGCTGGGCAACTTCTCCCTGCCCATCGCGCGGCGAGGTGCTCGCGTCGTGGGCGTCGAGGGCAGCGAATCGCTGGTGAAGCGAGCTGCGGACAATGCCCGGCGAAACGATCTGGATTCCCGGGCGGAATTCCGCGTGGCCAATCTCTTTGCCGTGACATCCGCAGATCTCGATCGCTTTGGCCGCTTCGACAAGATGCTGATAGACCCGCCTCGGGACGGTGCGATGGAACTGGTCAAGTCGCTGGAGGGCAGGGAGCCCCGTCGAATCGTGTACGTGTCCTGCAGTCCGGCCACGTTGGCCCGCGACGCCAACGTTCTCGTGAACGTGTTGGGCTACCGTCTGACCGGGGCGGGGGTGGCCAACATGTTTCCCCACACTGCGCATGTCGAGTCCATCGCCCTGTTCGACCGATGAGGTGGCGGGTTCGCGAATGGGTACATGAAAAGCAGAACAGGCGACCCGAAGGTCGCCTGCTCGATTCGGGTGCGCCGGGAAACGTCAGTCCCGTTCGCCGCCGAACGCCATCAGGAGGTTCAGCAGGTTCACGAAGATGTTGTACAGGCTCATGTACACGCCCGTGGCCGCCATGATGTAGTTGGTTTCACCGCCATTGACGATCCGGCTGACATCGTGAAGCAGGAACAACGAAAAACGCCGATGGCGAGGCAGGAGATGGTGAGCGACAGAGCGGGGAGGTGCAGGAACATGTTGGCCAGGCTCGCCACCAGCAGGATAACCATGCCGACCACCAGGAACTTGCCCATGAAGCTGAAGTCCCGCTTGGAACCCGTGGCGATGGCGCTCATGGCCAGCAAGATGCCGCCGGTGCCGGCTGCGGCCAGACCCACCAACTGCGGGCCGTTGCGCAGAGCCAGAGCGAAGTTGAGCATGGGGCCCAACCACCATCCCAGGAGGAACGTCATGCCCAGGAGCAGGGCCACGCCCAGGCCGCTGTTGCGGTTCGCAGCGATGGCGAACTGGAGACCGATCACGCCGCCCAGCATGACCAGGCTGGAAAGGATGGGGTGCTGTACGACGATACCCGCCGTCGACATGCCGATGAGCGCCCCGATGACGGTCGGCACCATGGTGAGAGCAAGCAGCATGTAGGTATTGCGAAGCACCTTCTGCTGAGAGACGCCCAGGGCACGGCTGCCGGACAGGACTTGCACATTTGGCTGCATCAGGTTTTCCTCTTACAAGTAGGGAGAACGTCAGCCCCTAAGACTACGCAAACACCCCCTTAGTTTCAATCTTGGATGTCGGCAAGAATGACGAGGGGCGGTATCATCCTCCTGACCCCGGCGCGCGGTGACCGTAAGGTCAGCTGGACCCGGAACTGGCCGGGTCGACGCAGGATGGTAGTGACGGAGAGTTGGCAGAGCGGTCGATTGCACCGGTCTTGAAAACCGGCAGGGGTTCACGCCCCTCGTGAGTTCGAATCTCACACTCTCCGCCAAGTTCTCGTCGCGATGCGCTTGTATCCGTCTCGTCTCTTCGCCGGATGGTGGCTCCCGACACCCCGCCGCACGACCTCGCTCGCTCCCGTGCCCACGGTCCAATGGATTCGCATGGGAGGTTGTCGGGTCGCTCCGATGGTCCGGTGCGCTGTCCCGAACGTGTCCTCCCACGCGAACTGCAGGGTTGTCCTCGCCCCCGGCCCGATGCGGCGGAAACCTAGTTCACACGGACGACGGAACGCCGTCCTGCCCATCCCACGATGGCCAGACCCACAGCCAGGAGGCCGTAGGTCTGCGGTTCGGGGACGGCCGCGACATCGAACGAGATCCGGTAGATCTCGCTGTTCGCCGCGAGCTGACTGTCGAAGGTGTAGCCTGCGGCCGTCTGGAGTCCGTTGTATGCCGCGAACTCGGCGAAATTGAACGCGACCACCGAATTCTGGTCTGCCCGGAGCGATCCGTTCCCGACGAACGCGGCGGCTGCCGGATCGTGAATCCCCGACCCGGCGTCCCAGATGTCCCGGCTGCGTTGCGTGATGGAGCTGATGAGCAGGTTTCCTCCGTTATCGAACAGCCGGTAGGCCATGGGATCGTCGTTGCCGATGAAGAAGTCGTTGCTTGGCACGACCATGGTGCCGAACGAGAAGTACGGGTTTACCGATGTGTCGACCAGAAAGGTGCCGGATGCCATGCCGCCTGGCGTGAGCGGACCGGCAGGCGAGGGAATCACCGCTCCACCGATCGAGGTGGAATCGGTGGCAGCGAGAGACGCCAGCCAGGCAGCGCCATTGCCGCCCTCTGCAATCGGCATGATCTCGGGTGTAGCGGCATCGCCGATGTTGAAGGCGTCGAAGGTGCCGCCATGGAAACCGAGCGTGAGCGGCGCGAATGCGACGCTGCCCGCCGGTGTCAGGTTCTCCACGGTGACGGTCACCATGACTTGCGCGGCGCTGGCGCCACCCGCAAGTCCGAGCACGCCGACGAAGGTTGCGAGAGGTCTGGCCAATCTTCTTGTACTGATCATTCGGGTATCTCCTTTTCGACAGTCATGACGGTATGTGGCACGAGGACTCCGGGACAATCGGGATCCAGGCGTTACCATGGTGCGCAGGACACGGTCACGGAGTCCTCACCGGAAGTTCACGGCTGCGTGAGGTCTTCGGAATCCCGAAGTGGTCAAATCCGAATGCGGCGGGAGCCCGCAGGCACACGAGGCGTGGGATGACCCAGAACCTGCTGCTCGTCGAGGACGACGACGCCATTGCGGAGGTGGTGGCACTGCACCTCAACCAGGCCGGTTTTTCCGTCCATCGGGAAAGCGATGGCAGAAATGCCATGGAAGCCATGGGTCGCCAAGCGTTCGACCTCGTCGTGCTCGATCTCATGCTGCCGGGTGCGGATGGGCTGGACGTGTGTCGCCACATCCGGGAGCGAGCCGACTACGTGCCCCTGATCATCGTGAGCGCACGGACCAGCGAGACTCACCGGGTGCTGGGACTCGAACTGGGCGCCGACGACTACTTGCCCAAGCCATTCTCGGTGCTGGAACTGGTGGCCCGGGTTCGGGCGCTGTTGCGCCGGGCAGCGAAACTGCGCCGTGCCGACGCGGCGCCGGCGGAACTTCGCTTCGGCGGGTGCGTGCTCGATCCGGTCCGGCGAGAATTGAGGCGCGGGGAACAGGTGGTGACACTCACGTTGCGGGAGTTCGATCTGCTCCACTTCCTGGCACGTCATCCGCGGCAGATCTTCAGCCGGACCGATCTGCTCAATCGCGTGTGGGGTACCGGATTCGACGGGTATGAACACACGGTCAACTCTCACATCAATCGCCTGCGCAGCAAGATTGAGGAGGACCCGCAGGCGCCCAGGCTCATCGAGACTGTCTGGGGCATGGGCTATCGTTTCGGCGACAGGGTGACGTCGAAGTGACGCTGTCACTCTCCCATCGGATCGTCGTGGCATTTGCGGGGCTGCTGCTCGGTTTCAGCTTGTTCGTGGCGTTCCTGGAGCACCACGTGACGGTCGAGCACGAGCGCGAGACGCTCCAGCGCCTGTCGCACGGACTTGCACGGCACATCGTCGAGCACTGGCCGGAGGTCACGAAGCCCGTGGATGGAGCCCTCGATCGGGCCGCGCTCGATTCCCTCCTGCACATGCTGATGACCGTCAACCCGGCCATCGACGTCTACGTGCTGGACCAGGACGGGCGCGTCCGCGCCTACCTTGGCGATCCTGGTGACGTGCGGGAGGCCCAGGTGAACATGCAGGCAGTGCGGCGTTTCCTGTCCGACGAAAGCCTGCCGATACCCGGTTCGGACCCCAAGGCGCCCGGCAGACCCAAGATATTCAGCGCAGCCATGTTCCCCTCGGTGTCCGGTAGTCCGCCCGGGTATCTTTATGTGGTTCTCAACGGGCAGGCCCGCATGCACGCGGAGGGCAACGTGGGCTCGCGGCGTTTGTGGGCATCCATCGCAGTGGGCATTGGCGCCGGACTCGCGCTCACCCTGATCGTGGGTCTCATGGCTGTTCGATCCCTCACGCGGCCGCTGCGTCAGCTCGCTCTGAGAATGCAGTCTTTTCGTGTCGACCGATCGAATCCTGACGACGGTGCCGTGTCTGCCGCCGCATCCGGAGACGAAGTCGCGGCGATCGGGCGATCATTCGAGACGATGGCGCTAAGAATCGAGACGCAGGCGAAGGACCAGGCCGCCCAGCAGGCGGCACACCGGGAGGTGATCGCCAATGTAGCGCACGACTTGCGTACGCCACTCACCGCGCTTCACGGTTATCTCGAAGCTCTGCAACAGCGCGGTGTCGCCATCGAGCCGGAGGAGAGGCGCCGCTACGTCGCTGCAGCCATTGCGCAGAGTGACAAGGTGCGGCGCATGTCTCAACAACTGTTCGAGCTTGCGCGCCTCCAATCCACGGACGAGATCATGCAGCGGGACCGATTTCGTCTCGATGAACTCGTCCACGACACGGTACAGAAATTCGAGCTTTCCGCGCGACCGTCTCCCGTCGCCCTGCTCGGCTCGCCGCCGGGTCCCATCGACATGGAAGGCGATCTGCAACTCATAGACCGCGCACTGACGAATCTGATCGACAACGCCATACGTCATGGAGCCGGGCAGAGACCTGTAAGAGTGAGCCTCACGCACAGAGGGCAGGGCGTGACGGTACTGGTGGAAGACGACGGGCCCGGATTGCCGGGAGAGATTTCCAGTCGCCTCGATGCCGGCCGGCCCCTGCGCGAATCGCCGCCTTCACGGCCAGGCGGCGGGTTCGGCGGTCTGGGCCTGGCCATCACACAGAGAATCGCCTGGCTGCATGGGGGCAGTCTGCGCACATTGCCGGCGCCGCGTGGGGGGACGCGTCTGTGTCTCGCGCTTCCGCTGGTCGCCAAGGCTGCCCGGGCATAGCAGGGCGGCTCCCGGCCCTTCGGAACTTCGGACCTGCAAGATATCTTTCGTGCACGACGGCAGGGTGAAGTGGAATTCGGGTTCTTCGCTTGCAGGTCGCCACGGTTTGTCACCGATCGCTGCCGACTATTGACGTTTGCTGTTGCTGCGGCGGTCTTCGATCGGCATCATTCCCGCGATGTCGTGTTCCGTCGGCATGACCTGGTGGAGGCGACTTCCTGCTTACCTGGATCGGGAGACAGCCATGCCCATGTACTGGCCCCTGAAGTACTGGAAGACGGCGGACCGCGAGAGGGCCATCGACCATATCAATGCACTGCGGAAACTCATCGCGCGAACCGTTCCCGGGCGGACCGCCACCGACACCCTGCTGCTTGCAACGTGGAACGTGCGCGACTTCGACTCCGACAAGTTCGGTCAGGGGCCAAGACTCGCGGAATCGCTCCACTACATCGCCGAGGTCGTATCGGCTTTCGACCTCGTCGCAATGCAGGAGGTCAACGAGGATATGCGGCCATTCGAGAAGGTGATGAACCTGCTCGGGCCTGCGTGGCGGTACGTGGCGACGGATGTCACCGAAGGGCCGTCAGGAAACGGCGAGCGCATGGTGTTCCTGTTCGACGAGACCAAGGTGCAGTTCAAGCACATTGCCGGCGAGATCGTGTTGCCGAAATCGTCGCTGGTCGGAGGCGAGCACCAGTTTGCGAGGAGCCCGTTCCTTGTGCGGTTTCAGTCCGGATGGTTCAAGTTCAATCTCTGCACGGTTCACATGTACTACGGTGACGACTCCGGGGACGGCTATGCGCGGCGGGTCGCGGAAATCGACGCGGTCGCCAAGTTCCTGAAGAAGCGGGCTGACAAGGATGGTCAGAACTACATCCTCCTTGGCGACATGAACGTCGTGAGCCCCGAGGACGATACGATGAAGGCGCTTCGCAAGCACAAGTTCATCCTGCCAGCCGACCTCACGTTGGACAGCAACGCACTGCGGTGGGCGAGCAACATCGGCGGTGACAAGAACTACGACCAGATCGCGTTTCTGGTTCGGCGGGACGAACTGGAACTGGGCCCGAGCGCGAACAACGCGGGAGTGCTGAACTACTACAAGGCCGTGTTCACGGAGGACGAGGCCGAGGCTTATTTTCCACTCGGGAAAGCCAATGGAAAGTGGCCGGATACAGTGGTCAAACGCAAGACCTATTACTCGAAGGAATGGAGGACATGGCAGATGTCCGACCATCTGCCGTTGTTCATCGAACTGCGGATCGACTTCACGGAGAAGTACCTGAAGCGGATCCGCATGGGCGAACAGCCCGTGAATTCACCGACGCCCGATGCCGTGGACGATTGAGGTCCTTCTGCGCCAAGGCGGCATCAAGCCATGTCCAGTTCTGGCGGCTCGAACCAGTTCATGAGCGACAGACCGCCGTCAACGACAATGGAGGAACCGGTGACATAGCCGGACACGCGGTCTGACAGCAAAGCGAGCGCCATGGGTGCGAGGTCCGCGGCGCCGCCCAGACGTCCGAGCGGTATGTGTCGAGCCATATCCGGGTCTGCGACGAAGCCGCCCGCCGCGATGGCACCCGGCACGAGGGCATTCACGCGAATACTGAAGCGGCCCAGTGTCTTGGCGAGTTCCTTCACCAGCATCGAAAGTGCGGCCTTTGAGGTGCTGTAGTGAGGCAGGTTGCGGGGTGTTCCCGCATGAAGCGATGTCAGGAACAGAAAGGACCCCGGTCTCTTCTGTGCGATGAGCGACCGTGCCAGGCCTCGCGACAATTCGAACCCCGCATCGACGTTCACCTCACGCATTTCTGTCCACGTATCGTCGCTCACGGAAAACGCATGGTCGGCCTCTCGCCTGGGCGGCGAGGCGCTGTGAACGAAATGCGTGATCGTGCCCAGCGTGGCAGGAGCATCGGCGAGCAATCGGGAGCGCTCGTCGCGACGGGCCAGATCGCCGATCCAGGCCAAGGCGAGTTCCGGGCGGGATGCCTGGGCCATGGCCGCCGCGACGCGCTCGGCACTGATGTCGGCGAACATGGTGCGCACGCCTTCGCGCACGAGCGCTTGAGCAATCGCCCGACCGATTCCGTTTCCTGCCCCGGTCACGAGGGCAACATCGTGCTCGCAATCGAATGGACTGCCGAGAATGCTCATGGGTGGTTCGCGACGGTGAAGGGGTCCGTGTGACTGGAGCGAATCCGCACGAAACAATACTCGGGCGGTGTACTGCGACTGGCGCGAAGGTTATTCCAGGATCGGCGGGATGAACAATCCGGGCATGGATCTTCCGTACACGGAAGGCGGATTCCGGTGTGTCGAGAGCATTGTCGGGGAGCCTGACAGCCGCCTGCAAAGGAAGGATGAAATATTCAATTTATCAAGATAATAGAGTGGTGGAATGGGCATTGCAACGCGGCAATTCGTGAGAGGTCCCTCACCCATTTGCCGGGAGTTCCAATGAAGAAGTTGATCGCCGCGCTGGCCCTTGCCGCCACCGCATCCGCCGCCCACGCCGTCGTTCCTGTCATTGTCTCGTCGTCCTCCATCTCGGGAACAATGACGAACGATGCAAGCCTCATCCACGATGGCGTGATTCCCGACGAGTACACCTCCTGGCTCGACGCGATGAACGTCCATTGGGAGGGCCAGGATGCGATCACCCCGGGAGACAGCGCCGCAGCAGCAACCACGCTCTCGTTCGACCAGGTCTACACGTTGAGCGATGTGCGGATGAGCGTGGACAACAACGACTTCTACCGCGTGCAGATCTCTCTGGATGGAACGAACTGGAACACGCTGTTCACCGTCCTGTCCTTCGATGGGGAAGTGATCAGTGGCATGGACACGATGTCCAGCGTTGCAGGGGACGGCGAGTACGTCGCTTCCATCGACTTTCCCGCAGTCCAAGCCAAGTTTGCCCGCGTCTATGCGGTGACGGGCGATGGCGCGTATGCCGTGGCGGAGATGCAGTTCAGTGGCACGCCGGTGCCGGTGCCGGAGCCCAGCCAGTACGCGCTCCTGGGTGTCGGTCTGGTGGGTGTCGGACTGAGGTTACGCAAAGGTTGCACACGCTGAAGGTTGCCTCTCATGGGCAGACACAGGGCTGCATCCGCGGCCCTGTGCTTTTGTTCAGCATGGTGATGTTCATACCGTTCAGTAATTCTGACCGACGCAAACGAAAACGGCTCCTGGAAGGAGCCGTTTTCGTTCATCCGCCGCGTCGAGAGGGGCGGCGGAGTGGCCGGGAGATCAGGCACGCGCGGCCATCGGGGCGCGCCGGGCCGAGATGGCGCTGGCGCGCGGAATGCGCGTTCCGTTGCCGTTCGCTTGCGTCTTGAGGCGGCGATAAAGTTCCGGCTTGGAGGCCTTCAGATAGGAGATGACCTCGTAGTCGGCGCGGCTCAGGCGCGAGATGTCAATTCGGTCGACATGTACCAGGCGAAGCAATTGAAGAACAGGCTTGGGCATGCTGCGACCGCTTTCGTAACGGGAGCCGCCACTTTGCGTCACACCGATCATCCCCCAGAACTGCTGCTGATTGAGCCCGAGCCGGCGACGGATCTCGCGCGGATTGGACAGTTTGTCTTGCGTCTTCATACGTTCCTCGTTACGAAAGAATCACATCCGTGGCAGGGTGCTTTCCATGAGATCGCATCGACAGCAACTAGAGACACCGCACTTCGCGATTCCGGTGACGTTGCATACGGCCCTGACATATCCCTTTTTGTCATGGCACAAGAGTTCTTCCACAGGGCCACGTGCTCCATATCGGGACACGTTGCCATCGGAATGACCGCCTCCTGCCACTTCGACGAGTCCAACTTGCAACGGGCATTCCATCGGAACGCAGTCAACTATGCCAAGTTGACGATGGACTATTCGGGCGTTCTACGTGCACGGCATGCGGGCCCGCCGCAGAAGGGTTGGTTTGACCCGTTGTCTGGCGTGGCGCTATAGTCCGCGTCCCGTCGGGGTGTAGCGCAGCCCGGTAGCGCGCCTGCTTTGGGAGCAGGATGTCGGAGGTTCGAATCCTCTCACCCCGACCACGGTTCCTGTGCCCTCGACCGAGGGCATTCCAGACGCCGGCGCCCGTAGCTCAATCGGATAGAGCACCGGCCTTCTAAGCCGGGGGTTGGGGGTTCGATCCCCTCCGGGCGCGCCATCACCGGGACGTTTACACGGAACAGGGATTTGTTCATACTCGCGGCCCTCGGCGCGTTGCCCCAAGGCAGTTCGACCGATGGTGGCGGTAGCTCAGTTGGTAGAGTCCCGGATTGTGATTCCGGTCGTCGTGGGTTCGAGTCCCATCCGCCACCCCACCTTCCTGCCGTTGCTGCGCAGCCTCTCCGCGCAGGGAACATCCGATGATCCGCCTCAGCAATCTGTCGCTCCGACGGGGCACCAAACTCCTGCTCGACGCAGCCTCCGCCAGCATTCATCCCGGGCAGCGCGTCGGCATCATCGGACCCAACGGGTGCGGCAAGTCCAGCCTGTTCTCGCTGTTGCAGGGCAACCTGAGCCCCGACGGGGGTGATGCGGATCTTCCTTTGTCGTGGGTCATTGCCCACGTTGCTCAGGAGGTTCCCGATCTGGACCGCTCGGCGCTGGACTTCGTCATCGACGGAGATGCCGAACTGCGTCAAATTGAAGCTGAAACCGTCGCCGCCGGTGCGGACGGGCACCGGCTCGGCGAACTCCACGGGCACTTCGCGGATATCGGTGGTCACGGGGCTGTGGCGCGCGCGTCGGTGCTGCTCGACGGACTGGGGTTTTCGGCCGACGATTCCTGTCGAAGCGTGCGGGAATTCTCCGGCGGATGGCGGGTAAGACTGCAGTTGGCCCGCGCCCTCATGTGCCGGTCCGATCTTCTGCTGCTCGACGAACCGACCAACCACCTCGATCTGGATGCGGTGTTCTGGCTGGAAAACTGGCTGCGCAACTACCCCGGGACCCTGCTGGTGATCTCCCATGACCGGGAGTTTCTCGACAGCGTCGTGCAGGCAATCTGCCACTTCGATCAAGGCCAGCTCCGGCTCTATCCGGGCGGCTATTCCGCCTTCGAACGCACCCGCGCCGAAGTGCTCTCCCCATCAGCAGGCGATGTACGAGCGCCAGCAGCGCGAGATCGCCCACCTGAGATCTTTCGTGGATCGCTTTCGTGCCAAGGCCACCAAGGCGAAACAGGCGCAGAGCCGGCTGAAGGCGCTCGACCGCATGGAGATCCTGGCGCAGGTCCAGGTGGCCACACCGTTCTCGTTCGAGTTCGCGGATCCGGGCGGTGCGGCCGATCCGCTGTTGCGGCTCGAACACGCCGTCGCGGGCTACGGCGATCACAGGGTGCTCTTCGACGTCGATCTGGTGATCCGTCCGGGAACCCGGCTGGGGCTGCTCGGCAGGAACGGGGCAGGCAAGTCCACGCTCGTGAAGCTCATCGCCGGAAGTCTTGACCCCATGGCAGGGTTGCGCGAACCGGGGCGCGATGTGCGCATCGGCTACTTTGCGCAGCATCAGCTCGATCAGTTGCGGGTGGACGACACGCCCCTGGGACATCTGCAGCGGATGGCGCCGCAGGTTCGCGAACAGGATCATCGCGACTTTCTCGGAACCTTCAATTTTCGGGGGGACGCCGCCGTGGCGATGGTGGGCCCCATGTCCGGAGGCGAGAAGGCCAGGCTCGCGCTGGCGCTCATCGCGTACCGGAAGCCGCACCTCTTGCTGCTGGACGAACCGACCAACCACCTCGACCTGGACATGCGCAATGCTCTGACCATCGCGCTGCAGTCCTTCGGTGGCGCGATGATTCTCGTATCGCATGACCGTTCGCTGCTTCGTTCTGCCGTGGACGAGTTGTGGCTCGTCGCGGGCGGCGCTGTGCGCCCCTTCGATGGTGACCTGGACGACTACCGGACATGGCTCGAATCGTCCCAGGCCGTGACAGGGGAGCCGGCGCAGGGAGGCGGGACGGCCAATCGCAAGGACCAGCGGCGCCTGGAGGCGGAAGCCAGGCAGCGCCTGTCGGCGGTGCGAAAGCCTGTGGAGCAGCGGGTCCGGGTCGTGGAAGCCGAACTGCAGAAGGCCGAAGCGCGGCTGCGCCTGCTTGAAACCCGCCTCGCAGCCCCCGATATCTACAGCGTTGCGCAGAAGGCGGAATTGCAGCAATGCCTGCTGGAACAGGCAGCCTTGAAGCGTGATGCGGGACTGCTCGAGACGGAGTGGCTGGAACTGCAGGAGAAGCTGGAAGGCTTCGCGGCTCAGGCAGGATGAACGTCAAGGAACTTGTGCAGCAGGTGCCGCTCCAACGCGCGGCTAAATTGACCTCGATGGAGGGTTGACTCAGTGAAACGGGTGTTCCTGTTCCTCGCCACGAACTTCGCCGTGGTGCTGTTGTTGTCGATGACGGCCCGGATCCTCGGTGTCGACCGCTGGCTGACGTCGAACGGTCTCAACCTGGGTGGATTGCTGGCTTTCGCAGCTCTTTTCGGCTTCGGGGGTGCATTCATCTCGCTCGCCATGTCGAAGTGGATGGCCAAGCGGTCCACGGGCGCCATGGTCATCGAGAACCCGCGCGATCCCACCGAGCGATGGCTCGTGGAAACCGTTCGCCGTCAAGCCGAGAAGGCAGGAATTGGCATGCCCGAGGTGGCGATCTATGACGCGCCCGACGTCAACGCGTTCGCAACCGGCATGAGCCGTAACAGCGCGCTGGTGGCCGTCAGCACCGGGCTGTTGCGATCGATGTCGCAGGAAGAAGCCGAAGCCGTGCTCGCCCACGAAGTGAGTCACGTGGCGAACGGAGACATGGTGACGCTCACGTTGATCCAGGGCGTCGTCAATACCTTCGTGATCTTCCTGTCGCGTGTGGTCGGTTACGTGGTGGACCGCGTCATTCTCAAGAACGAGCGCGGTCACGGAATCGGTTTCTTTCTGACCACGATGGTGGCGGAAATCGTGCTGGGGTTGCTCGCGAGCGTCATTGTCATGTGGTTCAGCCGCCAGCGCGAGTACCGTGCAGATGCCGGCGGCGCCTCGCTCGCCGGGCGCAACAAGATGATCGCGGCGCTGGAACGGCTCAAGCGCCTGCATGAGCCGACCTCGCTGCCGGACGGGATGCGTGCCTTCGGCATCTCGGGTGGCGGCGAAGGGGCTCAAGGCGCTTCTGCTGTCGCATCCGCCGCTCGAACGCAGGATCGAGGCGTTGCGCGCGGCCGGGCAGGGTCGGTGATTCCCGAGCGGTAGCGTCACTGGAACGGGGGCTTCGGCCCCCGTTTTCGCTTGCGGGAACCGCGCTGACGGGAAGGCGTCGCCTTGCGGGGCCCGCGTGCTCGAGCGCAGCTTTTCAGGCATTCTCCTTCAGCCTGCCACAACCCGCCGGGGAAACGATTGGACCGTATCGAACGCATCGTCCTGCTTGCCGCGCTCGTGCTGCTGGCCATTGCCTGTTTCGTGGTTCTCCGGCCGTTTCTGTCGGCCGTGCTGTGGGCAGGCATTCTTGCCCTGGCCACCTGGCCCATCTTCTGCCGCGTCCGTTCACAGCTCGGTGGGCGCAGCAACATCGCGGCCGGCGTCATGACGACCGTGTTCATTCTCGTGCTGGTATTGCCGCTGGCTCTGGGAGGAATCGCGATCGCTCAGCATGCGGACCCATGGATCGACACGATCCGGGACTGGATGGAATCCGGTCTGCCGTTGCCTCCGGCCTGGGTGGAGGGCGTGCCCGTCGCAGGCCACTGGATGCACACAAAATGGCTTGCTGTGGCCACGGACAGCAGTGCCTTGACGCGGGAATTGAAACCCTTGGTCGATCCCGCGAAACAGGTCGCCCTGGCTGTCGGCCGGGGATTGGGCGAGGGTGTCGTCACCCTGGCCCTGAGTGCGATGATCCTGTTCTTCTTCTGGCGCGATGGAGACGTCCTCGCCGCGCGCGTGCGGACCATGGCGGAACGTATCGCGGGCCAACGGGCCCTGCAACTCGCTGACGTTGCGCACGCCACCATTCGCGGGACGGTGTACGGGATTCTCGGTACCGCGCTCGCGCAGGGACTTCTGGCTGCCATCGGTTTCGCCGTGTCCGGCGTGCCAGCGGCTGCGCTGCTGGGCGTGGCGACATTCTTCCTGTCGGTCGTTCCCGTCGGGCCGCCGCTGGTCTGGGGACCCGCGGCAATCTGGCTCTACTACCAGGGACAGCCGGGGTGGGCAATCTTCCTGGTCATCTGGGGCGTCGCCGTGGTGAGCAGTATCGACAATTTTCTCAAGCCGCTGCTCATCAGCCGCGGATCCAACCTGCCCTTCATCCTCGTGCTGATCGGTGTGCTCGGCGGAGTGCTCGCCTTCGGTTTCGTCGGCGTGTTTCTCGGGCCGACGCTGCTGGCGGTGGCCTACCGATTGATCGATGAATGGACGGCGCAGCGCGCGTTCGACGCTCAAGTACCGGCTGCCGATGCCGACATAGGTCCGTAGCCTGTCCGGAGCCGGATCATGGAATCCATCAGTGCATTGTCATCCGCCTTGAGCCAGGTCCAGACCGAGGCCAAGGTTCAGACCGCCGTCTTCAGGAAGGCACTCGACGCCGAAGCAGGCGCCGCTGCGGGTCTGATCCAGTTGATCGGTACTCCACAACCTCTTGCTACCGAGGGGGCGCTCGGGACACGTCTCAACATCTACGGCTGAGCCTGGTTACGGTGCCCGCAGGAAGACCCTGGGCGCTGTGAGATCATTGCGCGATTCACGGCCCGGTCGGCCGTTCTCGAAGGAAATCGCGCATGGAAGGTCCCACCAAGTCCGCCTCTGCGGCTGAACTCGCGGCCCTCACGGGTCAGGAGATCGGCACGTCGGAGTGGTTCACGCTCGATCAGAAGACGATCGAGCAGTTCGGCGAACTTACCCAAGATACGTACTTCATCCACATGGACCCTGAGCGGGCCAGGACGACCGCGTTCGGCGGAACCATCGCACACGGCTTCCTGACGCTTTCCATGCTTTCCTGCATGGCCTATCAGGTGTGTCCGTTCATCGAAGGCACGCGGAACGGCGTCAACTACGGGTTCAACCGGTTGCGCTTTGTCGCACCGGTGCCGAGAGGTGGACGGGTGCGTGGCCGGTTCCTGCTGCGCAATCTGGACGTGAAGTCCGACCGTTGGCAGGCCACGTGGGAGGTCTCCGTGGAGATCGAGAACGGCGCCAAGCCGGCCATCGTCGCCGAATGGATCACGGCCGGACTTTTTTGAACCTCGCGGGGAGAGTGCGTCATGTCGCTATTCGATCTTTCGGGAAAAGTCGCCATCGTGACCGGTTCGTCGCGAGGCATCGGGCGGGCCATTGCGGAGCGCATGGCGGAGCAGGGGGCGAACGTGGTCATCTCGTCGCGCAAGGAGGGTCCGTGCGTAGAGGTGGCCGATTCCATCAACCGGCGTTTCGGAGCCGGACGGGCGATATCACAACCCGCCAATATCTCGTCCAAGCCGGATTTGCAGGCGCTCGTCGACACGACGCGCGAACGATTCGGGCGCATCGATGTACTGGTCTGCAATGCGGCTTCCAATCCGTACTACGGTCCCTTGGGAGGAATCAGCGACGATCAGTTCCGCAAGGTGCTCGACAACAATGTGATCTCCAACCACTGGCTCATCCAGATGGTCGTGCCGGAGATGATCGAGCGCCGCGACGGCGCGATCATCATCGTCTCTTCCATCGGCGGTCTGCGGGGATCGGCAGTGATCGGCGCCACAACATCTCCAAGGCGGCGGACTTCCAGCTGGCGCGGAATCTTGCCGTCGAGTACGGACCGCACAACGTCAGGATCAACTGCATCGCGCCGGGACTTATCAAGACCGACTTTGCCCGCGCGCTGTGGGAGAACCCCGATACGCTCGAGCACTACACGGCCACGACCCCGCTGCGCCGCATCGGTGAACCGGACGAGATTGCCGGCGTCGCGGTGCTGCTGGCCTCGAAGGCAGGGTCCTTCATGACCGGGCAGGGGATCGTCGTCGACGGTGGCGTGACCATCTGATCCTTGCGAGGGCGGAAGGTGCGGGGAGCCGCGAGTTCCGCAACAATGTCCCCTGCCGTTCCAGCGTCGCGTGGCTTCGTTGCGGCTCCTGGTGCGTCCGTCGCGTTCATCGATGTTTCCGGGAAGGCTCTCGAGGGGGAACGATTCACGGCCGGACCGTGAACCCTCATGGTCCCGGATGGTACGGGGACGGGGCCTCCGGCAGACGGCGATACACTTGGATGACCGGGCGTGGACGGATGGGCCAGAGCGCCAATTGACGCTCATCAACATCCCTGTCACCGTCCACGGTCCAATCGGACGAGGTCGACGGGAAGCGCAGTAGGGAGGGTTGCGCCGCCCGGGTCCGCCGACACGAACAGGAGCAGATACACCGTGCAGAATCCGCTACAGATCACGTTCCGCGACATGGCGCACTCCGACGCGCTAGAAACTCATATCCGCGAGAAGGCCGCCAAGCTCGATGCGCATTTCGCCCATCTCACTTCGTGCCATGTGACGCTGGAACAGCCCCACAAGCACAAGCATCAGGGAAGACTTTCCGCGTCCATATCAGCCTCCACGTTCCCGGAGAAGACATCGTGATCAACCGCCACGAGGACGAGGACGCCTACGTGGCCCTGAGGGACGCCTTCGACGCCGCCAAGCGGCAACTGGAGGAATATGCGCGAAGGCTGCGCGGTGAGGTGAAGCACCACGACAGCGGGGCTCGCCCGGCAGGGGATGCAATCGACGCTGCCGAGTAATGCATGGACACGGAGTGTGGGGGCGCTCCAGTTACTTGACAGCTTGCCGGCGGCGCACGAGTCGCACGGCCTTGGATTCGCTCTGATAGCAGCTGTCGTTGCCGTCGTCACCGCACGGGACGCCCCAGACCGCAGGTTCGCCCCGTGGGGTTGAGGCCCAGTACCAAGTCGGTGGAGCATCCGGGAAGGCTTCCGGATCCGCCGGCTGGGGTCCCTTGTCGTAGAGGGACTGCAATTCGTTTACGGTCGGCAATCGCCAGCGCGCCGACTGCAGTTGCCGGGCCTCTTCGTACCAGAGCTTCGTGGCAAGGCCTACGCAGCCAAGTCCTGTCGTCCAGCGCTGGCCCGCGCTGCAGCGTTTCCACGTTAGTCCCGTGTGTCGGTCAAGCACGATCTCGCCATCCGCCACGAACCGGCGCCTTCCGTCCGCCGTCACGGGCGCGTGGTCCTGGGGGTTCGCATGGGGGAGGCGTCCGTCGAAGCGTGTGCCTTCCAGGGCATATGCATGGCGCAGCACCACCCGGCCAGGATCAAGACACAGAGCGGATGGCGCTGCCACATCAGGGCTTTCGTGAGTGCCCGGGTGGCCGTGGTCCGGCGTCCTTGGTCCAGGGCCCGGTACGTACGAATCGCACGGCGTCGCGATTCGTACGGGGTGGAAAGTAGTGGTTGGAGCGGCCGTTCTCGAACAAGACGTACCAGGCAGAGGAACGGTCGCGGTTGTCCGTGGCCCAGAAATAGACGGGGAACGTATCCGGGAAGGCCTGACTGTCGATCGTGGGCATGCGGTCCTTCATCACGATGGACATCAACTCGTCCAGTGTGGGAACGCGCCATCCCTTGGATTCCAGCGTCTTGGCCTCGTCGAACGTGATTCGTGCCGGTTCGCCATCGCAACGCTCGCCTGAGGGTGACCAGCGCTGCCCGAGCGCGCAGCGTTGCCACGTGAGATCCGTCTTCGGGTCGTAGACAAGGGGTCCGGAGGCGGCGAGCCGACCCCTCTTGGATCGTGGCTTCGGCGGATGCAGACGGTACGTTGGCGCATGCGAGCGTGAACATCAGTACGCTCGCTACAAGAATGCGAGTGGTGATCCCTGCGATTCGTCGGGCGAGGGAAGCTTCAAGTGTGGAGGCCATGCTCAAAGCCGGGTAACGAGCAGTGCGGCACCGATGAGGGTGACTGCAGCGGAGACGGCGACGCTGAAATGACGGCCCCATCGCGCCCGGTCCCAGAGCAGTAGAGCGGGGAGTGTGACCGCGATGATTCCGATCTGCCCCAGTTCGACACCGGCATTGAAGTACAGCAGGGCACCGAGCAGGTCCTCGCGCAGACCCATCTCGCGAAGGACATAGCTGAAGCCCACACCATGAATGAGTCCGAACACGAATACAAGGCCGATTCTCCGCCAGTGCGCGCTGCGACGGGGGTGGGTTCCGGCATCTCTCGCGCGGTACAGCGCCAGCAAGTTCTCCACGCCGATGTAGACGATGGTCAAGGCAATCATCGGCTCCGTCCAATTAGGGTCCAGTCTCAGGATGCCGAGCGTGGATAACGCCATCGTCACGGCGTGCGCCACCGTGAACGCCGTGACCAGCGCGAGGAGTTCGCGGCCGCGCCGGGCCAGCATCACCAGTCCGACAATGAACAGCACGTGATCGAATCCGGCGAAGATGTGCTTGACGCCCAGAGAGACGAACCCTGGATCGACCTGTGAAAGCTGCAGCCTGCCGAGACTGGGCTGGACTTCCTGGATGCCGGGCACGGGGTTGTCAGGTGCTTGCGCGTCCAGAGAGAAGCGATGGTTGGGATCGCTGTCGAAGAACCCCGAGGCGAGGGAACTCCCCCATTGACGGAGCAGATCTGCAACGGGGATTGACAGCGTCGGCTGTTCGGCCGTGAATCGCATGCGCTGACGCTGGCCGGCCATGAAAACACGAACGAAGTTCTCGTGGTCAGGCCACTTCTCGAAGAAGAGCGAGTATCGGATCGACAGCTCGCGCATGCCGGCCGGACGAACGAACGTGAACTGGTACTGGTGGGACCCCACTGCTTCCAGAGTTCGGCTCAGCGCCTGTGAAAGAAGGCATCTTTCTCCGGACGCTTCGACCTGCCATCCGCCTTTCACCCGTTCCAGATACACGACAGGCAGGGCGGACGATGGGCTTGCCTTTCCGGGGTCGCCCGCCAGTTCCAGCAGATTGTCCGCAGGCACCGAGTAGATGATCCGCACGCCGGTGGCCGCGATCTGAATCGACGTATCCGTGAACCCGGACACGTGCGCATGGGCAGTGGAGCTCGCCAAGGCGAAGAGCCACCCTCACCCGCCACCGTCTTCCTGCCCTACGCGTTCGCCAGGTCCAGTTGGCGATCGTCTTCTGTACATCATCGAAGTCGCGCTCGGTCGACTGGCCCCAGAACTGGTCCCACGCCGTGCCGCCGGAGATCATGTGATAAGTCGGGAAATCGCGAGTCTGACCGCGAGCGTACAAATGGTGATGGCCCGCCACGTTCAATACGTGTTTGCGCGTGGAAGACAGGATCGGCATGATTTCATTGCGCAGCCACGTGGAGATATCGCCGACGTACTGTTCTGCCTGATATGGGCGATGCAGGACGCTGATGATCCAGTCCACTTCCGGATCGTCCTTGGCGGTATTGATTACCTGCTGGACCCAGGCTTTCTGGGAAGCGCTGGGGGCCTCGCTGTCCAGGTGGATGAACAGAACACGTCCGACGTGGTTGGCGTAGTAGCGCTCGTCGGGCCCGGCCACATGCGTCTTGTACGCGATCGTCCCGTGGAAGAAGTGTCCCTTCCAGTTGGTGAGTCCCGGATCGTAGTAGGTCTCGTGATTGCCCAGCGTGGTCTGGATGGGGACGTTCTTCGACATCGGCGAGGACTGCCAGAAATGCAGGTTCTCGTAGTGGTCCAATGTACCCACATCGACCTGGTCGCCGTCGTTGACGATCAGGTTCAGCACCTCCTCGATGGGCTTGCCGTACTCTGCTTCCAGTTTGGCCCGGGCGGCGTTCACGAGCCGGAAATGACGATCCTGATCGCGGATCTGGTGGTCGCCCACAAGAGATCCTGAACTTCCCGGTGACCGTGCTGGACGCCGGTTCGGTCTTGAACCGGTAGACGGGAGAGGTCTGGGCACCGGAGCGGATGCGGTACTGGTATACGGTGTCAGGCGACAGGCCGCTCAGCTTGACGCCGTGAAAGTAATAGTTCGAGGCAAGACTCTGCGCAGTCCCGGACGTTTGCTGATTGAGGGTGCCTCGGCCGGGCCGTACTCGACGATGGACGTCGCAGCGGCCGCCGTTTTCCAGGTGACGTAGACGGAAGTGGAGGAGGCCGCCTGAAGGTAGGGCACCATGTCGGCGGCGAATGCAGCCGCCGAGATCCAGAGAAGAACCGCCGCGCCCGCCAGGCGCAATGCCCATTCCCCGAAGCGATTCTTTAGGGTCCCCATGCAAGACTCCCGCGAGTTGATGGCTGGAGTCTCCCAAGCGGCCGTTACACGGTAGTGAGCACGTTCAGAGAATTCGTAGTTCGATCAGATCAGTGAGCGAGCGGTCCCGGTTTCGGACCAACGTCCCCTTCGCGGGAACACCGCCCTGGGGCTCGGCCGAATGCAGCGTCCATCCGGTCCCCTGAGTCCGGCCGGACCAAAGGCGAGAGGATCTGCTGGCATTCGCCGGAAACGGGAGTGGTGCCAAATGAGCCCGTGGTCCGGTTCAGTCGCGCGGGATCTTCCTGCCGAGGGTTTTCTCGAGGACGTTTCTCGTTTCTTTCCCGATTCAGTCGTTGTGGCTCCCCATGAAACAACTTGCTCATCAAACTTCGGGCGCGGCTCGCCGTGCTTCTCCCGTATCCCACTCCGGCAATCCGGATCGGTCGATCGAGTGGCTTCACCGGGTGCTCAGGACACAGGCAGCCATTTCGTGGTCCGTGGTCGTCGGGAGTGCAGCCGTCGTCATGCTGTCCGACCGGTTGAAGGACGGTCCCGGAACGGCCATCGTCGCGCTCAGTGGAGTCGCGGCGTTCCTGTATTACGGCTGGCGCAGCGACAGCGTGGGAGACCTTCGAGTCGATCATGGCTGGGGCGACCGAAAAAGCGCGTCTGGCAGAAATCAAGGAGAGACCGGAACCGGGATGGCCGCCGGAACGCCCGGCGGCGGAGTGAACGACGAAAGAGTCATGGGCGGCCCCGAGCGATCCATTCTGTGAAGGCACCTATCAGTTCGATGGTGCGGTCCGGCGCCTCGGTCATCGGGAAATGCCCGATCCCCGGAATCACTTCGATGCGGACATCCGGGATAGAGCGCGACAGCTCCTCGAGCCAGGATTGCGATTGCCCAGGTTCGAGAGACGAGCGCCTGGTCGAGGCGTCGAGATACGTGGACTGGATGACCAGGGTCGGTACGGCGATTGTCGGCAGCAGGGACCGGTATCTCGAGGCGTCCCATCGCACCAGGTCCAGCCAAAGAGAACGTGCGAACGCCGGATCCACACGCGGCAGTTGTTCGAGCACGGTGGACCGGACGCCCTCGGGTGTGTCCGCCACGAAGAACCCCTCGTACAACCTGCGCAGGAACTCGCCCATGCCGATGCGTCCGATGATCTCTTCGAACTGGGCCACCGCATCGTCCGGCGATGCTTGGGGTGAGAGGCTCCCATCCACGTAAACGAGACCGCGTACACGAGCTGGAGAATGCGCGTACATTTCCGTGACCATCCGGCAACCCATGCTGTGTCCGATCAGCACGGCTTCATCGATGCGCAGCGAGTCGAGGCAGTCGTTGGCCGCGTTTGCCAGAGATCGCAGGGTCGGATCGGCCGGGCTTCGCGATCGCCCGTGACCGGGCAGGTCGAGCGCGATGCAACGATACCGCTCTGACAAGGCCTCGACCTGAGGCGCCAGTCGGACGAACTGCAGGTGAAGCCGTGGATGAAGACAAGAACGGGCAGACCGTGTCCCCGGTCGATGCGATGCAAGGAGGTTCCGGTCACTTGTCCTCCGGAGACGGAGACGGCTGCGATGCGTCCGGCGTCCCGGCGGGACGGCGTGGCGAGCATGCACAGTCCGTCGGATTGGCGCCCCGAACACGAATCGAACGTGCGACCTACCCCTTAGGAGGGGGTTGCTCTATCCACTGAGCTACCGGGGCGCGAGGTCGAGGATTGTAGCCGAGACGCGCAAGGCTCCATCGCCTATCATGCGTCATGGCTCTCAAATCGACGATCTTCAAGGCCGATCTGCAGGTGTCGGACCTCGACCGGCAGCACTACGGCACGTATTCCCTGACGGTGGCGCGGCATCCGTCCGAAACGGACGAGCGCATGATGGTGCGCATCCTTGCCTTTGCGCTCAACGCCGGCGAACGACTCGAGTTCGGCAAGGGGCTCAGCACCGACGAAGAGCCGGATCTCTGGCTGCGCGACTACACCGGTGCGATCGAGCAGTGGATCGACGTCGGGTTGCCGGATCCCAAGCGGCTGCGCAAGGCGTCGGGACGTTCCCCCAGGGTGCGCGTGTATACCTACGGTGGACGGGGCGTGGATGTCTGGTGGCGGCAGAACGGCGGTGACCTGAGCCGAGTGTCAAACCTTTCCGTGATCAACATCCCGCCCGAGGCGACTCAGGCCATGGCGGCGCTGGCCGAGAGAAACATGGCGCTTCAGTGCACGATCCAGGATGGTCAATTGTGGTTCGGGACACAGGCGCACACCCTCTCGATTCAACCCGTCGCGTTGCTGCAGGCAGCCGAAGAAAACGCCTGACGGGCCGTCGCTCACGCCGGCGCTGGCCGGGTGCATCCGGCCCGACCTCTGGCGCCTGTCTTCCATGAATCTCTCCGGGCGCCATTGGCGTCCCACCGACTGACATGCCGATCCTCACGCTTACCGGAATCTCTCAAGCCTACGGCCATGTGCCGCTCCTCGACCGCCTGGACCTCGTCGTCGACCGTGGCGACCGGTTTGGACTGATCGGCCGCAATGGCACCGGGAAGTCCACGCTCATGCGGGTGGTTGCCGGATTGCAACCGCCCGACGACGGCGAGATCTGGCGTTCGCCGGAGGCTCGTGTCGCATGGGTCCCCCAGGAGCCCGAAATCGCCGCCGGGAGCTCCGTGTTCGAGGCCGTCGCGGAGGGGCTGGGTGCCGTGCGCACGGCGATCACGGAGTACCACGAGTTGGCCCATCGAGCGTCCACGGCGGGCGATGACATTGGTGCGGTCCTGGAGCGCCTTGCCGAGATCCAGTCGGTGCTGGAAGCCGGCGATGGCTGGAGTCTGAAGGCGAAGGTCGAGGCGACGATTTCGAGACTGGAACTGGACGCGGATGTCGCCACCGAGACGTTGTCGGGTGGTCAGCGGAAGCGGGTGGCACTGGCGCGGGCGCTGGTGCTGGGACCCGATCTGCTGCTGCTCGACGAACCGACGAATCATCTGGACATCCAGTCCATCGAGTGGCTGGAAGGCGTGCTGCAGGAGTTCAACGGTGCCGTGCTGGTCGTGACCCATGACCGGCGCTTTCTGGACAAGGTGGCGACGAGGATCCTGGAACTCGACCGTGGCCGGCTGCGTGTTTTCGATTGCAGGTTCTCGGAGTATCGCCAGCGCAAGGAACAGATGCTCGAGCAGGAAGAGATCGAGAACGCCAAGTTCGACAAGGTCCTTGCGCAGGAGGAAGCGTGGATCCGCAAGGGCGTGGAAGCCCGGCGCACGCGCAACGAAGGCCGGGTGCGGCGGCTGGAGGCTGCGCATCTCCCGGGCCGAGCGGCGGGAACGCATGGGCAAGGTCACGCTCGCACTGGACGAAGGCGAACGCTCCGGAAAGCTCGTCGCGGAGTTCGAGCACGTCGGCAAGGCGTTCGGTGACCGCGTGGTGGTGCGCGACTTCAGCGGCCGGATCATGCGGGGAGACCGGATTGGCCTGGTGGGGCCCAACGGCGCAGGGAAGAGCACCTTCATCAAGCTGCTGCTGGGGAGATCGAACCGGACTCCGGACACGTGCGCCATGGCACCCGGTTGTCGGTCGCCTATTTCGATCAGTTCCGGGCACAACTCGATCCTGAGGCGAGCGTGGCCGACGTCATCAGCCCCGGCTCGGACTGGATCGAAATCGGCAAGACCAGGAAGCACGTGATGAGCTATCTGGGCGAGTTCCTGTTCGCGCCGCAGCGCGCCCGATCGCCCGTGAAGTCGCTGAGCGGAGGGGAGCGCAACCGCCTGTTGCTCGCCCGCCTGTTCGCCCGCCCGGCGAACGTGCTGGTGCTGGACGAACCGACCAACGATCTCGACATCGAGACGCTGGAACTGCTCGAGGCGCTCGTCGCGAGTACGAGGGCACGGTTCTTCTGGTGAGCCATGACCAGGAGTTCCTCGACAACACGGTCACGGAAGTCATCCATTCGAAGGCGACGGAGCCTTGAAGGAATACGTGGGGGGCTACGACGACTGGCTCCGGCAGCGCCCCGCGCCGGTGGAAGGATTCCGGCCGCTGAGGTGCAGAAAGCCGAAAGGCAGACTCGGCCCCGTCAAGCCAGGTCCGGGCTGGGCTTCAAGGAAAAGAAAGACCTGGAGGCACTGCCGGGACGCATCGAATCCATGGAAAGCGAGCTGGCCGAGCTCTCCACGGTGCTGGCAGATGGCGAGGTCTACCGGACGGACCCAGGGCGGGTGAAGCAGTCCCAGGAACGCTGTGCCCAGCTGGAGCGCGAGATCGCGGAAGCCTATGCGCGGTGGCAGGATCTGGAGGAACGCGCCCGAGCTTGATCGGCCGCCTTATCCGCCGCAATATCCCGCCAGACAAAGGGAGGATGATGAGCCAGCCGAGCGAATTATCCGAACGGGACAACATCAGCGTTCCGAAGGTCCGGCAGGTCGCCTCGGGAGCGCCATGGCGATGGGTTCACAAGGCGGTGGCCGACATGAAGGCCGCGCCCGGGCCCAGCCTCTTCTATGGCGGTGTTCGCCATCATGGGGCTGCTTCTGCAGAGCTTCGTCGGTGTGGCCGCCCTGGAGCTGGCATTGGTGACAGGGGTTCCTGCTCGTCGCACCGTTTCTGGCCATCGGCCTGTACGACATCAGCCGCACGCGCGAGCAGGGCAGGCCGCTCAAGTTCTCACATACGCTGGTGGCGTGGCAGGCCAATGCCCCGGCCATCGGTTTCTACGCGCTGATCCTGGCACTATTGCTGACGGTATGGATGCAAATGTCCATGGTGATGATCGCCCTATTCTTCACGGGCGAACTTCCCTACGAAGGCGGGCTGCTCGCGCAACTGGCCTCCACCCCCGAAGGGTGGGTCTTCATGGCCGCGTACTGCGCTGCCGGCTTGGGCTTTGCACTGTTGGTGTTCGCCACGAGCGTGGTCTCGGTCCCCATGCTCCTCGACTGGCACGGCATGGACACCCTGACAGCCATGATCACCAGCTTCAACGTCCTGCGCAGCAACTTCAGGTCATGCTGCTGTGGGCTGGGTTGATCGTTCTTCTGATCGGCGCGGGGATCTTCACGTGGTATCTGGGACTGGTCATCACCGACCTCTGATCGGGCATGCCTCATGGCATGCCTACCGGGAAGCGGTAGCGCGAGACACTTGAGGAAAAGGACCGCCGCGGCGGCAAATGCAACAGCCGCACTGAACGAAATGCTTTGTCCGCGGTCATCCGTGGGGTAACATCTTGTTCGAATGAGCGTTCGAATGCTGTTCCCTTTCCGGCCCCGCCCCGTCGCGGCGAGGTCCGACCCGCCTTTCGTCGAGTAGAGACCTCCCCTGCATGCAGTTCAAGGAACTCCGGACTCGCAGACAGCTGCTGCGAGCCATTGAAGACCAGGCTACACCGAGCCCACGCCGATCCAGGCGAAAGCGATTCCACCCATCATGTGGGAAAGGATTCATGGGCGCAGCCCAGACGGCACAGGCAAGACGGCCGGGTTCACGCTTCCGCTCCCTGAGCGGTTGAAGGGATACGCAATACCAGCATGTCCGGCCCGGCATCCGGTCCGGGCGCTGATCCTCACACCCACGCGCGAACTCGCGGCCCAGGTCTGGAAGCGTCCGCGCATACGGCAAGTACCTTCCTCTGCGCAGCACCGTCGTTTTCGGCGGGGTGGATATCGATCCCCAGATCAAGGACCTCCGGGCAGGTGTCGAGATTCTCGTGGCCACGCCCGGACGCTTGCTGGACCACGTGCAGCAAGACCGTGCAACTGGGACAGGTGGAGTTCCTGATCCTGGACGAGGCGGACCGGATGCTCGACATGGGGTTCATGCCCGACCTCAAGCGAATCCTGTCTCTCCTGCCCAAGGCTCGGCAGAACCTCCTGTTCTCGGCCACCTTCTCCGAAGAGATCCGCAAGCTCGCTGACGGACTGTTGAACGATCCGATCCTGGTCGAGGTCGCCCGTCGCAATTCCGTGACCGAGACCGGGACTCACTCGGTCTACCGGGTGCGGGAGTCTGCCAAGCGGGAAATGCTTGCCCGGCTCGTCAATCATCTCGAACTGAGGCAGGTGCTGGTCTTCGTTCGGACCCGCTTCGGGGCGAACCGCCTCGCGCACCAGCTCGTGCGGGACGGCCTCAATGCGACGGCGATTCACAGCAATCGCACGCAGGCCGAGCGGATGGAGGCGCTGCAGGACTTCAAGGACGGCAAGGTCCGTGTTCTGGTCGCGACGGACATCGCCGCCCGTGGCCTGGACATCGAACAACTGCCGTGTGTGATCAACTTCGAGCTGCCGCATACGCCCGAAGACTACGTCCACCGGATCGGAAGAACCGGGCCGTGCAGGCCAGGCTGGCGAGGCGATATCGCTCGTGAGCCGCGAAGAGCAGGAACTCCTGGAACGCATCGAGAAGTTGCTGAAGACCAAGATTCCGGAGCGTCACCTGGACGGATTCGACGGTTCCGCCGCCACGCGCCGTCACGAGCGTCCCGGCGGTGGGGGGGGCTCCCGCCCGGACTCGCGTTCCGAGTCGCGGGCGGACTCGCCGCGTTCGTCGGCTCCCCGGTCCAAGGTCCCCGAGGATCCGTTCTTTCAGCAGCCGTACGAGCCGCGCGCCGTTTCTCCGGCGGCCAGCCCGGCGTCGCCGCGCCCGCGGCGGGCGGGGCCACGACCACCGCGCGCAATGCGCCCCGGCGACCGGTGGCGGCTCTGCTGGCACCGCGACCTGGGAACACCGACGACACGCCGGTAGGTTCCTGCTGATGCTTGTCCCCGTACCGCAGCGGTTGCTGGATCTCATCGATTCGCCGGACGATACCGCTGATCTCGCCGAGGCGGCGCTGCTGGTGCGCGGACGCAATACCCGGAACTCGACGTCGTGCGCGAACTGACCAGAATCGACGCCATGGCAGAAACGGTCCGCCAGCGCCTCGAGGCGGATAGTACGGTGGAGCAGCGTTTGGCCGAGCTCAACGACTATCTCTACGGAGAACTGGGT
This sequence comes from Betaproteobacteria bacterium, assembly GCA_016713305.1. Classification (NCBI taxonomy): domain Bacteria; kingdom Pseudomonadati; phylum Pseudomonadota; class Betaproteobacteria; species Betaproteobacteria bacterium. Next base: position 13,199 of record JADJPK010000023.1, on the reverse strand, counting down.
TACGGGCCCGAGACGGGGGAATACTACGATCCGCGCAACAGCTATCTGAACGACGTGCTGGAGCGCAAGTGCGGCATCCCCATCACGCTGTCCATTCTCTACATCCGGCTGGGTCGCACACTGGGCCTCGAAATGGAAGGATCTCCTTCCCCGGCCGCTTCCTCGTGAAGTGCCACGTGGAGGCGGCATGGTGGTGATCGATGCCTACCACCGCGGCGTCTCTATCGATGGAAGATCTGCACGAGCGGCTGCCGCTGTCCGAGCGCACATCGGTCAAGCTCGATTCCGTGGCCGAGTATCTTGAAACGGCCGATGTCCGCGAGATCGTCGCCCGCATGCTGCGCAATCTCAAGGCGATCTTTCTCAAGGCGAAGGACTGGAGCCACGCACTGACCGTGATCGAATGGCTGGTGCAGGTTGTGCCCGACACGCCCCAGGAGCTTCGGGGACAGGGGCTCGTCTATCAGGAACTGGAGTGCTTCCGTGCCGCGCTGCACGACTTCGAGGCCTACCTGCGCCAGGAACCGGAGGCGACGGATGCATCGAAGATCCGCACGCGCGTGCTGGATATGCGAGGCCGCGGCGCGACTGAACTGATGTCGACGCCGCCGGCTGCGGGTTGGCGGTCTCCTACGTGCTGCTCTGCGTGGCGAGCATGCTATGGGCGGAATCTGGTCGTCGGGCGAGCCATGCGGGCGGAGATTCCGCCGGTGGCCATGTCGTTCTGGCGCTGGACCATCGCCTTCCTGCTCATCCTTCCGTTCACCTATCGTGATGTGTGGTCGAAACGCGCCGACATTGCGCGGGCATGGCCGGTGCTGACCCTGCTGGGTCTGGTCGGTATCGGCCTGTTCAACACGATGTGCTACATCGCACTCACCATGACCACGGCCACCAATGCGACCTTGTTCAATTCGGTGGTGCCTGTCTTCATTCCGCCGATCGCCTGGGTCTTGCTGCGTGAGCGCACGACCGCGCGGCAGATGATCGGCATCCTGTCCTCTTTGCTGGGCGTGCTCGTGATCGTGGCGAAAGGCGACATGCAGGCGCTCCAGGCACTGGATTTCAATCGCGGCGATGTCTGGCTTCTGATCGCCATGGTGCTGTGGGCGCTGTACACGGTGCTGCTGCGCTTCCGTCCCGGCGGCATGGGAATGTTGACCTTCCTTGCGACCATCCTCGTGTTCGGCTGGCCCATGCTGGCCGTCTGGTAGGCATTCTAGCTCGCGGGCGGCGCCCGGTTCTCGTTGTCCACCACGACCGCCGCGACCCTGGCGTACTACGGCGTGTTTCCATCCGTGGTGGCGTTCGTCTGCTACAACCGCGGGGTGAGCTCGGTGGGGCCGACGCGCGCGGGCATCTTCGTGCACCTGGTGCCCGTGTTCGGGATCATCCTTTCGACGCTGGTATTGACGAACCTCCACGAGCCTTCCACTTTGCCGGGATGGCGCTCATCTCTTCGGCGGCATCTTTCTGACGACGCGCGGGCGCGGCGAAAGGCGGGCTGATGGCAGATCCCGCGCAGTTGCTCGATGCCTTCGAGAACCGTGTCACGCGGCGATTCCGCACCTGCGCAAGTGGGCCAGGCAGTTCCCGACCGACTGCTTTCGCGTGTACGACCGCGATATTCCGAGCTCGCCTTTGTCGTGGACGTGTACGGCCGCGCGCGCTGCTTCAGCAATATGCGCGAGTCCGCGAGGACGTCTCGGACGACTGGCTGGAAGAAGTGGCGCAACGGACGGCCCGCGCGCTGGGTCTCCCGCGTACCGACGTCACGGCCCGGGTACGCCTCAAGGTGGACCGGCGGGTCGAGCAGCACGAGAGGCAAGGCGGTCGCCGGACGGAGTTCGAAGTGCAGGAGAGCGGGCTCCAGGTTTCTCGTGGACCTCGAGACCTACGTGGATACGGGGCTGTTTCTGGACCATCGCCCCCTCCGCTCGCGGGTGCGGGCGCTCGCCGATGGCAAGGCGGTGCTCAATCTTTTCTCCTACACGGGTAGCTTCAGTGTCTTCGCCGCCGCCGGCGGGGCGCGCGCAACGACCAGCGTGGATCTCTCGAATACCTATCTCGAGTGGGCCCGGCGCAATTTCGCGCTCAACGGGCTCTCGGAGAACAGCACCGATTCGGCGGAGGACGTGCGCCGGTGGCTGGAGATGGCGCGGGAAGCCGGAGAACGTTTCGACCTGATCGTCGTGGATCCCCCGGTATTCTCCAATTCGAAGCGGATGGACGGCGTCTTCGACGTCCAGCGCGACCATCGAGCCCTGCTGCTCGCCTGCGCCGGGGTGCTGGCGGCGGACGGAGAGATCTACTTCTCCACGAACCTTCGCGGATTTCGATTCGAGGCAACGATGCCGGGTTTCGATGTATCGGACATCTCGCTCAAGACGATTCCGGAGGATTTCCGCAACCAGTCCATCCACCGATGCTGGCGGATCGCGCGGATCTCCCGGTCTGAGCATGCTCGATCCGCGAAGCGAGCGTCGGGCGACGATCCGGTTATTTCGGATCGTCGGCTGACCCCTCGCCGGGATCTTCGAGATCGTCGGGGTCGTCGAGCTGCGTGCGGCTGCGCGGCGGATTGCCGTCGTAGATGATTGAGCCGGCGCTGCAGATAGGCATCCCGCAGGAGCTGAGCGATCCACCGCTGCTTCGTCCAGCACCTTTTCCACCTGGAGCAGCGACGCGCGTATTCACCGCCCGCAAGCCGACCAATGTGTAGCGCGACGGCGTCGTTGACCCGCCATACGAGGTCGGCCTGGGTATGAACGGCGTAGCCTCCCAGATCGCGAAAATTGCTGGGGCCCAGAACCGGGAGCATGAGGAACGGGCCGCTACCGACGCCCCACCGTCCCAGCGTCTGGCCGAAGTCCTCGTTGTTCTTGTAGAGACCGCGCTTGCTGGCGACATCCACCAGACCGAGGCCGCCGAAGATGGTGTTGGATACGAGCCGCACGCTGTCCTGGGATGCCTGCGTCATCTTGCCTTGAAGCAGGTCATTGGCGACGACGAACACGTCGTCCACGTTGTTGAAGAGTTCCGCACGCCGGTGCGGATGAATTCCGGTACCAGCGTGTCATAGGTACGGGCAACCGGTTTCGCGACGTACCGGTCCGCCACGTCGTTGAACTTGTAGACCGCCCGGTTCATGGGCTCCAGCGGGTCTCCCGGCGTGCGGGCGCCAGGGGACGCGCACCCGGTCACCGCGAGGAGCAGGAAGGCGCACCCGAGACGCCGGAGCGGGGCCGGGTCGGGAGCGCTGGAGCAAGGATTGTCATGACGCATGAACGGTCGGATTATAACCATCGAAAGTTTGCAAACCCCTTGTCGTTGGGTCAGCATTACGGCCCTTTTCAGTCGCGATTTAGCGACACGTGCGCCCTTGACGGGTGCGCTTCTTCGCAGTAGAACGGAACGTGGATCTGGGAATCAAGGGCAGGAAAGCGATCGTCTGTGCGGGGCAAGGGTTTGGGGAAGGGATGCGCACTTGCTCGCCCGTGAAGGTGTTGAACTCACCATCATTGCCCGGGGCAAGGAGGCACTGGAACAGACGGCTGCCGAGATCCGGGCCGCGACCGGAACAGCCGTTCAAGTCATCTCCGCCGACATCACCAAACCCGAGGGCCGGCAGGCGGCGCTCGATGCCTGTCCCGCTCCCGACATCCTCATCAACAACGCCGGAGGCCCGCCTGCCGGAGACTTCCGTGACTGGAATCGCGACACATGGATCGCGGCGCTCGACGCGAACATGCTCACGCCCATCGAACTCATCCGTCTCACCGTGGACGGGATGATCTCGCGAGGCTTCGGCCGCATCGTGAACATCACCTCCAGCGCGGTGAAAGCTCCCATCGACATCCTGGGGCTGTCCAACGGCGCACGCACCGGACTGACCGGCTTCGTGGCCGGACTGTCCCGCAAGACGATCCAGCACAACGTCACCATCAACAACCTCCTGCCCGGCCTCTTCGCCACGGACACCGTGTTCTCGCGCATCGAAGCCATGGCGAAGACGAACAAGATCTCGGTCGACGATGCCAAGAACACGCGGCTCCAAGACGATTCCGGCCGGCCGGTTCGGCAGCCCGACGGGTTCGGTGCGATGTGCGCCTAATCTGCAGTTCGCATGCGTCCTATATCACCGGACAGAACTTCCTGATCGACGGCGGTGCCTACCCCGGCACGTTCTGACACCGGAACCCCGGCGTCCATTCCACAGGAGAGGGACATGAATGCACCTATGACCCGCCAGACACTGGCGTTGAAGGATCCTTCGTTGCTGCGTCAGCAGTGTTACGTGGACGGCCGGTGGGCGGATGCGGATTCCGGCGCGACCATCCCGGTCGTCAACCCCGCCAACGGCGCGCTGCTCGGCACGATTCCCCGCATGGGCGCTGCCGGGAACGCGCCGAGCCATCGAGGCCGCCGACAAGGCCTGGCGAGGATGGCGCGCGAAGACAGGCAAGGAGCGGGCCGCGGTCCTGCGCAAGTGGTTCGACCTAAGATGGCCCACCAGGACGACCTGGCCGCCATCATGACAGCGGAGCAGGGCAAGCCACTGGCAGAGGCCAAGGGCGAGATCGTCTATGCGGCATCGTTCATCGAATGGTTCGCCGAAGAAGGCAAGCGGATCTACGGCGACGTCATGCCGCACCCCCAGGGCGACAAACGCATCGTGGTGCTGAAGCAGCCCGTGGGAGTGTGTGCAGCCATCACTCCCTGGAATTTCCCGGCGGCCATGATCACTCGCAAGGCCGGTCCGGCTCTGGCGGCGGGATGCGTGATGGTGCTGAAGCCGGCCACGCAGACGCCGTTCTCGGCTCTGGCTCTGGCGGAACTCGCGGACCGCGCCGGCATTCCGGCGGGCGTGTTCAGTGTCGTCACGGGCAGTTCCGCCGAGATCGGCGGCGAGATGACCTCGAGCCCGATCGTGCGCAAACTCACGGTCACCGGATCCACCGAGGTGGGGACGCAAGCTGATGGCCCAGTGCCCGAAACCATCAAAGAAGATGTCGCTGGAGCTCGGTGGCAACGCGCCGTTCCTGGTGTTCGACGACGCCGATCTGGACGCGGCGGTGGAAGGCGCGATGGCGTCGAAGTACCGCAATGCCGGACAGACCTGCGTGTGCGCCAACCGGCTGATCGTGCAGGGAGGGCGTGCACGACGCCTTCGTGGAAAAGCTTGCAGCCAAGGTGAAGGCATCTCTCCAGGTCGGCAATGGCGCCGAGGCAGGCGTCACGACCGGTCCCCTGATCGATGAGGCTGCGGTCGCCAAGGTGGGAAGAACACGTGTCCGATGCGGTGGAGAAGGGCGGCAAGGTCATCGTGGGCGGCCAGCGGCACGCCTTGGGCGGGCTTTCTACGAACCCAGGTGATCGCCAATGTAACGCCGGAGATGAAGGTGGCGCGCGAAGAAACCTTCGGTCCCGTGGCTCGGTGTTCAAGTTCAAGACCGAGGCCGAGGCGCTGGCCCCGCTAACGACACCGAGTTCGGCCTGGCGTCCTGCTTCTACGCCCGGGACATGGGCCGCGTGTGCGGATCGCCGAAGGCATCGAGTCGGGCATTGTGGGCATCAACGTCGGGATCATCTCCAATGAGGGTGGGCCCTTTCGGCGGCGTCAAGCAGTCCGGGTTGGGCCGCGAAGGCTCGAAGTACGGGATCGAGGACTTTCTCGAACTGAAGTATCTGTGCATGGGCGGGATCTGATCTCCCGCTCCGGGAGGCGGGACACCCTCCTGCCTTCGCTTGAACCGGCGACGAAGAGATGGTCCTGACGCCAGTGGCGGACCGGGTTTCCGTCTCGACGCGCCGGGACGATGGCGGACGGGTTCTTCCACCGCAGGTTCCAGCGTCCCCGAGGGCCCGGTCCTGACCCTTGTCTTCCGTGCTTCAGGCGCTTGCGTGGTGACCGCGAGCCCCGTTGGGCCCGCGTCTAGCCAAGCAGCCTGATCGTCGACACGAAGGTCGCAGCATTGGCCGCCACACGGTCGGCCGACATGCCCGCCTTGTAGAGGGCAGAGCCGAGACCGAATCCGTCGGCCCCCGACGACCAGTACTCCGCCATGTTCACGGGCGTGATGGAACCCACGGGGAGCACCGCAACCTCCTTGGGCAGCACCGGCACGCCTGGCCTCAACACTGCCGGCGGACTGGCCTCCGCCGAAAGAGTTTCAACCCCGACGCGCCTGCCCGCAATGCTGAAAACGCCTCCGTCGGCGTGGAAAAGCCAGGACAACATAAAGTCCCGCCTTGGCGGCGGTTGCGATGATCTCCGTGTCGGTATGGGGCATGACGATCAGCCGTCCTCCGGCGTCTGCGACCTGCTCCACCTGCGCCGCTTGAAGAACCGTCCCCGCCCCGACCAGCATGCTGTCCCCGAAGCGTCCGGATAGCAGTGCGATGCTCGTCAGGGGATCCGGCGAGTTGAGCGGCACCTCCACGATCCGGAATCCGGAGTCGAACAGGACAGACGCGATATCCACGACTTCCGCAGGCTGCACTCCGCGGAGGATGGCCACCAGGGGACAGCGGTCCAGCCAAGACTTCAGAGGAGATGTCATCGGAACCTCAGACGAGCCGACGCGATCGGGCGATTTGCCATTGGCCCGCCACGACGGCGTCGGGATCCAGAATCCGGGTCGACCGGCCGAGCACCTCGCAGGCGTAGGCATAACGATCCACCAGCACGCCTGCGCCAAGGAGGTTCACGACGGCGTTACCCCGAGCCTGCCGCAGTTCGTGTCCCAGCAGAAGTCCCGACAGGAAATCGCGGGAGCGCTCGGCGTCGAGATCGCCGCAAAGGCACTCTGCGCGCACGCCGAACAGGTGGTGCAGCAGTCCGCTTGCGTCGGCCGAACGGTGCAATCCGTCCGCGAATGCCTGCCGGTCGTAAGGTGCCGAGGAATTCGTGATGCGTCCCAGGATGCTGTGATCCTTCAATACGGCGAAGACCTCGCCTGTCATGAATGTCCGGAATCCGGTGATGGTGCCATGCTGAACTTCCACCCACTTGCTGTGGGTTCCGCAGACATAGCATGGCTTCCTGGTCCCAGGTCATGAAGGATGCCCAGAATCTGCGTTTCTTCGCCTCGCATGACGTCATGGATGCCATCGGCGTTCACCGTCACGACTCCGGCACGATCCAGCGTCGATGCCGGGCCGCACGTTCACCGGGACAAGTGGCGGGCGATCTCCGGCACCGGCCGGGGCTGACGCGTAGGGGCCTCCTTCCAGCCCTGGCGGCTGCCGATCATTCCGCTCAAGAGCAGGACACGTTCGCCCGAATCGAGCCAGTCGCGGGCATGGGTCTCCAGGGTCTCGGCAAACCCGCCATCGGTCACCGTGAGGATTCCCGCGGATGCCGACCTGCGATCGATGATCTGCCCCGAGTCGTCCAGCCGGTATGCCCGGAATGAACTGGTTCCCCAGTCGACGGCGATCACGATGCTTCAGATGCGGCCGAATTCTTCGAGAAGCTGCTCGAACGTGCGGCCCTGCTTGATTCGCTGGCGGGTGGCTTCCTCTCGGTCGGCCTGATCCTTGGCTGCGGCAAGCACCGATTCGAGATCCGCCTTCGGCACCACCGTGATCCCGATCTCGTCGGCGATCACCATGTCGCCTGGGCAGAACCACGATCCCGCCGCACTGGACGGGAACGTTCAGTTCGACGTCGTCCTTGCGGCCGGAAAACATGGTGTGAGTTCCACGGGCCGTGACGGCACGGGAGAACACCACGAAACCGAGATCGCGCAGTTCGTCGATGTCCCGGCACGCGCCGTCGATCACCGCTCCCTGCACGCCGCAGTTCTGGAAAAGACTGCCCATGAGTCCGCCGAAGACCGAAGTCTCGGTTTCACCGCCCGCATCCACAATCACCACATCGCCGGGTTTCGCGACATGCAGCGCCGCCAGAGGATCCTGCAGGTCGCCGGGAACAGCCGGACAGTCAGTGCCGGCCCCACGGCCTTGCGAGAGAAGATGGGCTTGATACCGCTGTGCATGACGCGCCGCGGCGCTGTACGTCGGCGAAGACGCAGGACGCGCTGTAGCACTTGGCCACTTCGCGGTAGCTTTCCACGAGCTTGCCGTCGGGCCGATCGAAGTCGCGCAGGTTCATTCCGCATTCTCCCTGGGTGTTGGTTGAGAGACGCGGAATGTAGCCGGAACGGCACGGACCCGCTATACCGCGAGGAGGAAGGACTCCACGACCGACATCTGATCTTCCGACATGAACATGGGAGCGTGGCCCACGCCGGCAAACTCCACCAGGCGTCCCCGGGCCGGGCCCTGCTTGATCATCGTCTGGGCCGTCTCGGCGCTGAGAAGGTCGGACTTCGCGCCGCGCGTGATGAGGACGTCGCACTGCACCTGTTTCCAGACCGGCCAGAGATCCACATCGCGGATTCCCGAACGGAAGGCTTCGGCGATCCCGGGATCGTAGGCGAGGGCAATGCGCCCACCCTCCGCGGACCGCGTTCCGAATCGGGCCAGATGACGCCACTGATCGTCTGTCAGCGGGCCGAAGGGTTCGATGGACACGCCGAAGGTAGGCCTCTGCTTCGCAGCGTCGACAAAAGTGCGGATCGCGGCCCACGTAGGCGGCGATCCGTTCGAGCGCCTGCCTTGGGTATGAAGGCCTGCCTCGTCGCTGATCACCAGCCGGCGGATGGGAGCCTGAGGCATTGCAGCCAGGAGCATCCCGACAAGACCGCCCATGGACGTTTCCTATCCAATCGGCCGTTCCGCGCCGCTGCGGGCGATGAGGGCCGCCATATCGCCCAGATAGAGCGGTAGCCGTAGTCCGCCTTGTGAGGCAGCCGGTCACTCTTGCCCCGACCGACGACATCGGGACAGATCACCCGGCACTTTCTCGAAAGGCGAGAGGCGAGGGCGTCGAAGTCCCGTCCATTGCGCGTGAGTCCGTGGACGCAGATGACCACGTGCGGATTGCCGGGGTCTCCCCATTCGGTATAGGCAGTGCGATGAAATCCGTGCGGACCAAGGCAGGCCAGATGCCCCTCCCGCACGGCAGGGTCGGTCACGGCGGAAGGCTGCATCAGTTCAGGTTGGCGATGTAGTGGGACAGCGCCTCGATGTCTGCTTCCGGAATGTTCTTGATGTAGGCGTTCATGTCTGCGTAGTTGTTGCGTTCCTTCGTCTTGAACGCCATGAGCTGCTTGTAGATGTAGGCCTGATGCTGGCCGGCCACGCGCGGAACCTCATTCTGCCCGAAAATCCGCCCAGGTGGCACATGGGACAAAGCGCATCGTCGGCCACCTTCTTGCCTCGCGTCACCTTGTCGGCATCCGCCTTGAAGCCGTTCGGCTTCTGCTTCTTGGAGCTGAAGTAGTTGGCGAGATCCCACATATCCTGCTTGCCCATCCCCCGACGCGATGGCGGACATGATGGGGTTGAGGCGGCCTTCCTTGTAGTCCCTGAGCTGCAGGTAGATGTACCGGGCGCTCTGTCCTGCGCGATCGGGGTTGTCGGGAATGGTCGAATTGCCGTCTTCGCCGTGGCAGGCGATGCAAGCGGCGACCTTGGTCGTCACGTCCTCCGCGACTGCGCTACCGGAAACGAATGCGGCTGAAGCCAGCACACTGCCGGCAGCCCAGCAGGCGATGCGCCGTGTGGCGCGGAATGTTCCGGTTCCTGCTTTCTGGATCGTCTTCATTCATCCTTCCTGTCAGGAAAAGGCCGCCTCGGGGGCGGCTTTTCGTCAGACCCTGACGCCCGAGAGACGTTCTCAGGGCAGGGCGAACACGAACACGCTATTGCCGCGCTTGAAGTCGAGCTGGGTGTTCCGCCCGCCGCCACGGCAATGTACTGCTTGCCTGACAGTGTAGGACACGGGCGGGGCATTGACGCCTGCGCCGCAGTTGAACGACCACAGCTTGCCGCTGCGGGCGTCTAGGTCATCGGCTGATGCAGGTTGGCCGCATAGCTCAGGCGCAGTTTGGGGTTGACGGCCAGGGGGTTCCATTCCACGCCGCCGTTGGCACCGGGAAGCATCCGGGCACCCTCGGGGGTGGGCAGGACCCACATGTTTTCCTGCGGGATCATCGCCTCCGAGAACCGGATCAGCTCCAGTGTCGCGGCATCGTGGACGTAGACGTGACCGGTCTTGCCGCCGTGAATGACGACCTTCTGGTTCTTGCCGGTCCTTGCCCTTGGCTTCCGTGATGATCACGGGCGAAACCGCGTCCAGATCCCACATCGTCGTGAGCGATGTACTGGAAGTGGGCCTTAGGCGCCGGAATCCAGATCCACGGCCACGATGGAATCCCGTGTATGGGTTGTCGCCGGGCCGGATGTCGCCGTACAGGTCGGGCGAGGGGTTGCCCACCACGAAGTACACCGTGCGCGTGGAGGTATCGACCGCGGGGGTCATCCACACGCCGCCACCGAGGGTCTGGTAGAAGTCGCCGCCGTTCTTGGCCAGCAGTTCCTTTTCCTTGGCGATGTTGCGGAGCATGTCGCGATTGGTGGCGTCGTGGGTGGCCCACTTGCCCTCGTGACCCTTCTCCGGAATGGTGTGGAACGTCCAGACGAGGTTGCCGGTCTTGGCGTCGTACGCCTTCACGAAACCGCGAATGCCGTATTCACCGCCATTGGTGCCGATCAGGACCTTTCCGTCGACGACGGTAGGCGCCATGGTCTCGCTGTAGCCGAGTTCAGGATCGGCGATTTCCGTTTCCCACACGACCTTGCCCGTCTTGGCATCCAGCGCCACGAGCTTGGCGTCCAGGGTGCCCATGTAGAGCATGTCGCCGTACGCCGCCACGCCTTTGTTGTTCGGGCCGCAGCAGTAGGTCGTGATGGGACCCATCTTGTGCTTGTAGTGCCAGAACTCCTCGCCCGTGACGGCATCCACGGCATAGACGTGGTTGTAGGAGGTCGTGAGGAACATCACACCGTTGACCACGAGGGGCGCGGTTTCCATCGATGTCCAGCACCGCCGTCTGGAAGACGAAGGCGGGCTTCAGCTTGAGACGTTGCCGCTGTTGATCTGATCGGCGGGGTAGTAACGGGTCTGGGCGTAGCCCTGTTCGGATGAAGCCAGTTCTGCTTGTCACCGGGGAACCTGCGAGCATCTGCTGCGTGACCGACACCAGATTCTTGGACATCGGCTTGCCCGCCGTCGTGCTCTGTCCCTGGATTTCATCTGCCAGCGCTCCGGTCGTGATACCGGCGAGCAGCAGCGAGAGCGCGACCTTCTTCAGTGGGTTTCGTCAACCTCCATGCTTCCTCCTAACGTGGTTAGCTTTTGAATGCAACATTCGTTGTCGAATTCCCGCCAGGACCAATTCGGAACATATGGCAAGAAAGTTCAAGAAGTTTTCCTAGCGAAACCGAGGAATGTGCGTAGAACAGTGCCTCGGGCATGTACAACATAACTTGCGAACTCTCGTTCATCCAACACCATGGCCATTCCTATTTCCATCGTTCGCCGCTTCGTGAATTTCTTGCTGTTGTTTGGCATTTCCGCGATGTCATGTCCTGCGGCGCACGCCCAGAACATGGGGGGACGGCGGACGACGCCAGTGCGTACAACCTCAACCGCGCAGCTGCTCGCCGTTTCCAAGAAAGGCGATGCGGAGCGCGTCTGCGCTGCTGAGTCGCGGCGCGGCACCGAATGCGCGCAACCGCAACGGCGAGACGCCCCTCATGCTCTTCGCGCGGAAGGACGGTCCCATGGTCCGGACCTTCTGGAGAAGGGCGGAGACGTGAACCTCCCGGCACCGGACAAGACCACGCCATTGATGGCCGCGGTTACGGGGGCTATGTGGGGGTCATGACGCTGTTGCTGGATGCGGGTGCCGATCCGCAGGCGCGCAGGACCAATTGCGCAAGTCCGCCATGATTTACGCGGCGGCGGCGGCGGGCTGCCGCCGTGGCTCTGCTCCTGAATCAGGAGCGTCGAGCTGGATCGCCGGTGCGAACACGACCCACCGCGCGGATGTGGGCGGCCACGGCTCGGGAGATCGGGAAAACTGTCAGGGTTCTGCTGGATCGCGGCGCCGAACTCGACAGCCGGGACGATCGTGGCATGACCTCCGCAGATCGCGCGCAAGCTGGTTTACGAAAAGATCGCGCGCTGATCGAGGGCAAGGCAGTGGAGGGCAGGTGACGGAGGCCGGTCGGCGCAGCCTTTCTTGCCGTGCTGAGGCGATGGGCCGGCTCCGCCGGCGGAGCGGCCGGCGCCGTACTGCAGGTGGCATCCGGGCCGGGTCCGCGTCACACCAGGCGAAAGGCCGGACAGTGTTGCGGCTGCCAAACGTCATGACCGCGAAGTGACCGCAGGTCCAGAGCATGAGGTGGCGTGGACAGAGCCTCTGGCGGTTTCCCGCTCAGCAGATGGGACGCCCGTCCTGGGGCGTCTGCATGAGATGCAGCCCGGGCCGGGTGGCCCGCACCATCTGGGATCGCAGCACTTTCGGAACGCGCTGCGGCTTAGGCAGTCTCCCCTCACCCTTCAGATCGGACTCGCCGTTTCGATCCTGGTCGAACCGGCGCAGGAGATCCGGCCTGTCTCTTCTTCCACTGCAGCGAGCAACTCGCTCACCTCCTCGTCAGAAGCCTCGTGATCGCCGCCATGCGGCGTGCACACCGCCCAGCGCATAGAGCAGGTCTCCCGGGCGATCCACCATTCGGTCTTCCGGTGGGCGAACTCGTCCATTGACGGCGATGCACAGCCACCACCGTCGCGCCGTCGGATCGATCACGCAGTCTTCCCGTGGCATCGCTGAGCAGAAACGTGTCTTCGCTCGATCCGCTGTCGATCGGCGTGTACTTGTTGTTGCGTGACGTTCCTCCGACCAGATAGCGGTACCACGCAGCGCATGTTCCCGAGCTTGGAGTGGAGGTAACGGTCTTCGTGCGTCTGGGCGGTTCCGGAGTTCCACAAAGCCCTGGGGCGCCGATGCGATCCGTGAGGGTGTGGGGATGTCGTTGACGTGCCGCAGCTAGCGAGGGCTCTTGATCCGTCCATAGGCAGCTGCCGCCGCCATGAATGCCGCCTGGAGAGCCATCGACGTGCAACCTGTATGCACGGCGACGATGACGGCGCCGACGTACAACGCCGCCAGCGTTTCGTCGAGCGTCGAGAGCGCGCAACCCCGCGCAACCACTACCCAGGGTGCGCCGCCGTTTTCCCAGCGGCGAGTGCCTTCACCGTCCACATCGGCCTTTTCCTC
>JADJPK010000022.1 GCA_016713305.1 Betaproteobacteria bacterium | reverse complement strand
CTACCCCAAACACTCCCCAACGCCTCCCGCCAATCCACCGCACGAATCCCGAACGTCCGCTCCAGCTTGCCGTTGTCCAGCACCGAGAACGCCGGCCGTGGCGCTGGCAGGGGATACTCCGCCGTCGTGATCGGATGCACCTTCACGTGCCGCCGCTCGGACAGCTCGGGCGCCAGATCCCGGATCGCGCACGCGTACTCGTACCACGTCGTCTCGCCCGAATTCGTGAGGTGATACAGCCCTCCCGACGCCCCGCGCAAAGCATCCCGCCCGCCTTCGTTCACCCAGTGACTGCGGATGATCTGCGTGGGAATCTCGGCAAGCGTCCTGCACCATGTGGGCGTTCCATGCTGGTCCGCCACCACGCGCAGCTCGTCGCGCTCTTTCATCAGCCGGATCATCGTCAGCATGAAGTTCCCACCGCGGCGCCCATACACCCACGCCGTCCGGAAGATCAGATGTGCGCCACCCGCGGCGGCCACTGCCTGCTCGCCCACGAGTTTGGTCCGGCCGTAGGCACTCAAAGGGTGGGGAGCGTCCGTTTCCACCCGCGCGCCCGGCGTCTTGCCGTCGAACACGTAGTCCGTGGAGTAATGCACCATCAGCCCGCCGGACCGCGCCATCTCCTCGGCCATGATGCCCGGCGCGGTGCCGTTCACCGCCAGGGCAACCGCTTCCTCGGCCTCCGCCTTGTCCACCGCCGTGTACGCCGCGGCGTTCACCAGCACGTCGGGCGCCTGGCTGCGCACGTACTGCCGCAGCGCATCGGCATCGGCGATGTTGATCTCCGGGTAGTCGATGGCCGTCACGCTGCCCAGCGGAGTCAGGCTGCGCTGCAGCTCGTAGCCGACCTGCCCGTTCGCGCCGATGATCAGGAACTTCATTCGTAGACCTCGCATTCAGCCAGCGGCTTGCCCTTGCGGTCCTTGTCCGACAGCATCGGTTCGCCCTGCAGCGGCCAGGCCACACCGAGTTCCGGATCGTTCCACATCAGGCTGCGCTCGTGCTCGGGCGCCCAGTAGTCGGTGGTCTTGAGAGAAACTCCGCGACCTCGCTCGTCACAATGAATCCGTGCGCGAATCCCGGCGGGATCCACATCACCCGCTTGTTGTCCGCGGACAGCTCCGCCCCGAACCATTGGCCGAAGGTCGGCGAGCTTCTGCGCAGATCTACCGCCACGTCGTAGACGCTGCCCACGACCACGCGAACGAGCTTTCCCTGCGGCTGCTTGATCTGGTAGTGCAAACCGCGCAGCACCCCGCGCATCGAGCGCGAGTGGTTGTCCTGCACGAACTCCGCCGTCACTCCGGTGAGTTCCTTGAATACCTTGGCGTTGAAGCTCTCGAGGAAGAATCCACGGGCGTCTCCAAACACCCGGGGTTCCATCAGGAACACGCCATTCAGTACCGATTCGATGACTTTCATGTGAGGCTCTTCTTACATTCGTACCGAACGGACACGTGACAACAACGTCAACCCATCCTCATCCTGTCCTTCTCCTTGAAGGAGAAGGGACCTTCTGCATGGAACCGAGTGGTCAGGCTCTTCTTACATTCGCACCGGACGGACACTGACAACACCATCGGCCCATCATTCTGTCCTTCTCCTGAAGGAGAAGGGACCTTCTGCATGGAACCGGAGTGGTCAGGCTCTTCTTCATTCGTACCGAACGGACACGTGACAACAATGTCAACCCATCCTCATCCTGTCCTTCTCCTTGAAGGAGAAGGGACCTTCTGTATGGAACCGAGTGGTCAGGCTCTTCTTACATTCTTACCGGACGGACACGTGACAACAACGTCAACCCATCCTCATCCTGTCCTTCTCCTTGAAGGAGAAGGGACCTTCTGCATGGACTTGTCGCCACACCTCTCGCCCGCCGCCCACCTCGCGGTCAGAACACCTTCTCGCGGAGCACCTGCATCAGATACTGGCCATATCCCGATTTCGCCAGCGGGCCCGCCAGCTTCTCCAGCTGGCCGGCATCGATATAGCCCATGCGGAACGCAATCTCTTCCGGACAGGCAATCTTGAGGCCCTGGCGCTTCTCCACCGTCTGGACGAAGAGCGATGCCTCCACCAGCGACTCGTGCGTGCGCGTGTCTAGCCACGCATAGCCGCGGCCCATGGTCACCACGTTGAGATCGCCCCACTCCAGGTACTTGCGATTGACGTCCGTGATCTCCAGTTCGCCGCGCGGAGACGGCTTGAGGTTCTTGGCGACGTCCACGACCCGCTCGTCGTAGAAGTACAGGCCCGTCACGGCGTAGCGCGACTTGGGCTTGGGCGGCTTTTCTTCGATGCTCACGGCCTTGCCGCCGTCGTCGAACTCCACCACGCCATAGCGTTCAGGGTCCGTGACCGGATAGGCGAAGACGGTCGCTCCGGCATCACGCTTTGCCGCGCTGCGCAGCGGCAACACGAGGTCGTGTCCGTAGAAGATGTTGTCCCCCAGCACCAGCGCCGAATGCGCGTTGCCGATGAACGATTCTCCGATGATGAACGCCTGCGCGAGGCCGTCCGGCGACGGTTGCACGGCATACGAAAGCGAGATACCCCAGCGCGAACCGTCGCCCAGCAATTCGCGGAACCGCGGCGTGTCCTGCGGGGTGGAGATGATCAGGATGTCTCGCATCCCCGCGAGCATCAGCGTGCTGAGCGGGTAGTAGATCATCGGCTTGTCGTACACCGGCAGCAGCTGCTTGGACACCACTTGCGTGGCGGGATACAGGCGGGTGCCGGAACCGCCGGCGAGGATGATGCCCTTGCGGTTGGGAATCTGGTCAGTCATCGTGAGTTCTCGTTGGTGTTGCTTGTCTGTTCGGCTTGCAATGCGTGGGCGGGCGAGTCGCTTCACGAATCGAACGACTGTTCACCCCACCCTCATCCTGTCCTTCTCCCTGAAGGAGAAGGGACCTGCTGAATACTGGCAACGTGGTACCGTTCACCGCACACCATCCGCCCTGCCCCCAAACCCCGCTACGCACGCCCCGCGTAGTTCAGATCCACCCACTTGCGGTATTCGCCGGACTTCACCGTCGACACCCACGCTTGGTTGTCCAGGTACCACTTCACCGTGCGGCGGATGCCTTCGGTAAAGCCCACCGATGGAGTCCATCCCAGTTCCCGCTCGATCTTGGTCGTATCGATGGCATATCGGCGGTCGTGACCCGGTCTGTCCGTGACGTACTTGATGAGGTTCTCGTGCGGTTTGTTCGCCCCGTTCTCGATCAACTCGTCCAGAATGCCGCAGATGGTCTTCACCACCTCGATGTTCTGCATCTCGCTCTTGCCGCCCACGTTGTAGACCTCGCCCACGCGCCCCTTCGCCAGCACGGCCCGGATCGCGGAGCAGTGGTCGGACACGTACAGCCAGTCGCGGACGTTCTTGCCGTCGCCGTAGATCGGGAGCGTCTTGCCTTCCACCGCGTTGCTGATGATCAGCGGGATGAGCTTTTCCGGGAACTGCAGCGGACCGTAGTTGTTCGAGCAATTGGTCGTCAGCACGGGCATGCCGTAGGTGTGATGCCAGGCACGGACCAGATGATCGGACGACGCCTTCGACGCCGAATAGGGGCTGTTGGGGGCGTACTGGGTGGTTTCGGTGAAGGCCGGATCGGTCTCGCTCAGCGACCCGTACACCTCGTCGGTGGAAACGTGCAGGAAGCGGAAGCCGGCGTCCTTCTGCAGCGTGTCGCGCCAGTACCCGAGCACCCCTTGCAGCAGATGGAAGGTGCCGACCACGTTGGTCTGGATGAAATCCCCTGCCCCGTGAATCGAGCGGTCGACGTGGCTTTCAGCCGCGAAGTTGATCACCGCACGCGGACGGTGCTCCGCCAGCAGCTTTTCGATGAGGGCCTGGTCCCCGATATCGCCCTGCACCAGGGTGTGGCGCGTGTCGCCCTTGAGCGACGCGAGGTTGGCCACGTTGCCGGCATAGGTGAGCTTGTCGAGGTTCACGACCGGCTCGCCGACTTCCCGAATCCAGTCCAGAACGAAGTTGGAGCCAATGAAACCGGCACCGCCGGTGACCAAAACCGTCATTTCATGTCCTTGAAGTGTAGGAGATGTTCAAGCGACGCGGCTAGACAAGGCTCTCGGAAACGGTCCGGCGACTATCTTGATCCCTGGATAACCCTCATCAAATCTGAAAACGGACCACCCAACAGCCACGCCTCAGGCGTCACCACCACGCATACGCAAATAGTCTTCCAACGACCGCCGGATCCCCTCCTCCAGCCCTACCTTCGGCTTCCAGCCCAGCGCAAACATGCGGGCCGAATCCATCAGCTTTCTCGGCGTGCCGTCCGGTTTGGACGTGTCGAAGGTCAGCTTGCCTGCATACCCCACCACCTTGGCAGCCGTCTCCGCGAGCTCCCGGATGGTGACCTCGGCCTCGCAGCCCACGTTGATGAGCGGCGGCTTGTACTTGTCCAGCAGGTCGCCGTACTGCGCATCGCTCAGTGACAGCAGCGCCACGCACGCATCGGCCATGTCGTCGCTGTAGAGGAACTCGCGCTTGGGTGTGCCCGTGCCCCACACCACCACTTCAGCTTCGCCGCGCTCCTTGGCTTCCAGCATCTTGCGGATCAGCGCGGGCAGCACGTGGGAGTTCTGCAGATCGTAGCTGTCGTTGGGTCCGTAGAGATTGGTGGGCATCACCGCGAAATAGCGCGTGCCGTATTCCCGGTTGTACGACCAGCACATCTCGATGCCGGCGATCTTGGCAATCGCGTACGGCCTGTTCGTGGGTTCCAGCGGGCCGGTGAGCAGGTGCTCTTCCTTCATCGGCTGCGGGCACTCGCGCGGGTAGATGCACGACGAGCCGAGGAACAGCAGCCGGTCCACGCCGTTGCGGTAAGACTCGTGGATCACGTTGTTCTGGATGGCCAGGTTGCGGTAGACGAACTGCGCGGGGTAGGTGTTGTTGGCGTGGATGCCGCCCACCTTGGCCGCAGCCAGCACGACATACTCGGGCTTCTCCTGCGCGAAGAACGCCTTCACCGCGCCTTGATCTTCGAGGTCCAGTTCCGCATGCGTGCGCAGCACCAGGTTGCGGTACCCCGCATGCTCGAGCCGGCGCACCAGCGCCGAACCCACCAAGCCGCGGTGCCCAGCGACGAAGATTTTCGAATCAGGTTTCATCGGGTCTTGGTTCTCCTATGCGGCGCGCTGCGACTCATGCCCAGGCGGCCACGAACTCAGCCGCCGAAAGGACCCGCCCGCGCATCGAATCGTCGTTCAGCAACACTCGGTCACCGGTGACCAAGTACAGGCGCTGATCCGCGTTCAGAATGTCCCACAGCAACTGATCGCCCGCGTCTGGCGCGACCGCCCCGGGCGCGGGCTGCAGAACAATCGCCGGATGAACGAGCGACGTCAACATCGAGTCGATCTCATCCACTGTCATTCCGTGACGCCGCCGGATGGCCGGGCGAAGCAACACGGAGCGATACTCCAGAAGCAAGACTTCCGAAACGACGAATGGAAAGGCCGCACTCAACATTCCGTCGAGAATGCGCGCCACTGGCGATCCCTCGCTGGCCGTCAGCAGCCCCGCCACGACGACATTCGTGTCGACGACGACCGGCGTCGACTTCATGGCTTGTGGCGATATGCGCGTACCTCTTTTTCCGCCACGGCCAAGGCATCCTTCTCCGTCAAGCTGCTTCGAGCCCGAGCGCGTCGAACCAGTTCGGCGGCGTCTTCGCGAGACCTGATGCCATACAGCTCCAGGCTTTCGTCGATCAGTTGACCGATGGTCTTGTTGCGCTGCGCGGATGCTTCCTTTAGAGCCCGATAGCGGGATTCGGACAAAGTGATCGTCAGTCGGCTCATGGACCTCTCACATTGGTGTTAACGCACCAGTATGTTACCCCACCAAAGTGACTGCCTGTCCATGTTCTCGAGCCTTGGCGGGATCTGCGGATCAATACGAGCCGCCGCCGGGCTGTCCCACACAGGAAACGCCCCGATCACTCGTTGTAGTCGTACGCCGAATACCCGTGCTTCTTCACCAGTTCGTCGCGCTCTGCCGCCTTCAGATCTTCCCGCACCATCTCGGCCACCAGTTCGCGGAAAGTCACTTTCGGCTGCCAACCCAGCTTCGCCTTCGCCTTGGCCGGATCACCCAGCAACGTATCGACTTCCGCCGGCCGGAAGTACCTCGGGTCCACCGCCACGATCATCTTGCCCTCGGCGTCGTAACCCTTCTCGTCCACCCCCTTGCCCCGCCAGGTGACACGAATGCCCAGCTCCGTCGCCGCCGCATCCACGAACTCCCGCACGCTGTGCTGCTCGCCCGTGGCCACCACGTAGTCCTCGGGCTTGTCCTGCTGCAGGATGAGCCACATGGCTTCGATGTAGTCCCGCGCGTGACCCCAGTCCCGCAGTGAATCCAGGTTGCCCAGATACAGGCAATCCTGCAGGCCCAGCTTGATGCGCGCCAGTGCCCGGGTGATCTTGCGCGTGACGAATGTTTCGCCACGAATCGGCGATTCGTGATTGAAGAGGATCCCGTTGCACGCGAACATGCCATAGGCCTCGCGATAGTTCACGGTGATCCAGTACCCGTACATCTTGGCGACCGCATAGGGGCTGCGCGGATAGAACGGCGTGGTTTCCTTCTGCGGGACTTCCTGTACCAGACCGTACAGCTCGGAGGTGGACGCCTGGTAGAACCGTGTCTTCTTCTCCAGGCCAAGAATGCGGATGGCCTCGAGCAATCTCAGCACGCCCACGCCGTCGGCGTTGGCTGTGTACTCGGGTTCCTCGAACGACACCGCCACGTGGCTCTGCGCCGCGAGGTTGTAGATCTCGTCCGGTTGGACCTGCTGGATGATCCGCACCAGGCTCGACGAATCGGTCATGTCGCCGTAGTGCAGGACGAACCGCCGGTTGCGTTCCTGCGGACCCTGATAGAGGTGATCGATGCGGTCGGTGTTGAACAGGGAGGTGCGGCGCTTGATGCCGTGCACCTCGTAGCCCTTGTGCAGCAGGTACTCGGCGAGGTACGCGCCGTCCTGCCCGGTGACGCCCGTGAGGATGGCTTTCTTGGTCATGTTCGATGGTCAGTGGTTGGAGACATTCGAGGTCCGGCTGACGCAGCGATTGGCATCAGTTCTCCCGCCCCAGAGAAGCGGTGTTCGAAGAGAGCCATGCGGCGAGATCTTCACGGGATCGTTCACCGCTCGCCAAGGACAATATGAAGCGTTCCTGCTCGTCCACGTCGGCGGTGATCTCGACGCCATTCATGACCAGAAACACTTCCATTACGGCGTGGGCGATACGCTTGTTGCCGTCAAGAAACCCATGATTGCGAATCATGGAATGGCCCAATGCAGCGGTCTTATCTATGAGAGTGGGGTAGGCATCTTGTCCACCCACGGACACTTTGGGCTGAAAAACAGCCGAGGCAATAGCGCCGAGATCGCGCACGCCTGGTCTGCCTCCGCTTTCGGCGAGGATGCGCCGCTGAAGCGCAAGAACCTCTCCGAGAGAAAGAAGGCGCATCAAGCAAGGCGCTTATACAGTTCACGGTTCTTCAGGAGCACCCGAGAGACTGCGGATTCATAGTCATCAGCACCAGCCCCCACCAAGTCGGCGACGGCCGCTTGAGCAAGCTCTTCCGCATTCACGCCAAGGGACGTGGCGATCGCCTGCAAACGCTCCGACTGAGCCTGATTCAACTCGATTGCGATCTTCATCGCGAAATTATCCCATCGGTCAGGTGACACCGCAAAGCCTGTCTATGGGAGTACGGATGCCGGGATTCGAATGGCGAGCCCATCCGTCCACGGCGCCAATCGGCAGTCAAACCTTGGCTACTTCCCGAAGAACCCTTCGAGAATCTCCACGATGCGCTCGGCCGCCTTGCCGTCCCACAGCGCCGGCACGCGCCCGGACTTGCCACCCGCGCTCAGCGCTCGTTTGGCTTCGCGAAGGATCGCCGCCGGATCGGTCCCTGCCAGCACGTTGGTGCCTTCATCCACCGTGACCGGCCGCTCGGTGTTCTCCCGCATGGTGATGCAGGGCACACCAAGAGCGGTGGTCTCTTCCTGCAACCCGCCGCTGTCCGTGAGCACCACGGCGGCATCCCGCCACAGGTTGAGAAACGCCATGTACGAAAGCGGCTTGGTGAGGATCACGTTCGGCCCCAGATCCAGGCCGAACTTTTCCAGATTGCCGCGGGTGCGCGGATGCACCGGGAAGATGAGGGGGAGGTCCTGCGAGATCTCGCGCAGTGCTCCGACGATGCCGCCGAACGTGTCCTTGTCGTCCACGTTGGACGGCCGGTGCATGGTGACCGCGCCGTAGCGCTTGTACTTGGCCTTCAGCTCCGCGCCTTCGAGCTTGCTGGCGTCCGCCTTGCGCAGTTGCTCCACCTGGTACAGCAGGTTGTCGACCATCACGTGGCCGACGTAGTGCACCGCGCCCTTGTCCTTGCCTTCCCGCAGCAGGTGATCCACCCCGCTGGGTTCAGTGGCGAAGTACAGGTCGGAAATCGAGTCCGTCACCAGCCGGTTGATCTCTTCCGGCATGGCCATGTCGCCGCTGCGCAACCCGGCCTCCACGTGCGCCACCGGCAGATTGGCCTTCTTGGCCACGATGGCGCAGGCCAGGGTGGAGTTCACGTCCCCCACCACCAGGGTCATGGACGGACGATCCTCGGCAATGCACTTCTCGTACGCCACCATGATCCGCGCGGTCTGCTCCGCGTGCGAACCTCCGCCCGCGCCCATGAAGACGTCAGGCTGGGGAATGCCCAGCTCTTCGAAGAAGACCTCGTTCATGTCCCGGTCGTAGTGCTGACCGGTGTGGATGATCCGGAACGGCATCGCCTGCCGCTGCATCGCCCGCACGATGGGGGCGATTTTCATGAAATTGGGACGGGCACCGGCGATGAGATGGACTGGCTGCATGAGGGGGATGGGAGAGACGGAGTCGTGAACTCCGCCCCCTCAAGCAAGAGGCTCGCCGGGCCCCAACCCAACAGAGGGCCCCATCTCCTTAAGAAGTCCCCTTTCCAGCAGCAGGTCCCTTCCCCTTCAGGGGGAAGGACAGGATGGGGGTGGGTCAAGAGAGGCCCTGAGGCGGGCGCCCAACCCTTAGGTGGCCCCTACAACGTCACATCACTGTTCGCCGCCGTCATGTCCAGACTCTTCTCCCCCTTATCGGTGGAAATCTGAACCTTGAGCGCCTCCAGCCCCGGCAGACCTTCGAACACCGCGAACTTGATCTTGTTGACCGCCGCCGCCCCACCCGCACAAGCGAATCGATACATCGCCTGCACGTTGCCATCACCCTTGGTGATCTTGCCCTGGGTGTCCACCGCGAATGCGTTGGCGCTCTCGACCTGACACTTGGCCCCTACAGGGAAGACGAACAGCTTGTCAGCAGCCTTCAACCGGCTCAGGACTTCTTCCTGAGTGAAGTCCTGCTTGTCCTTCGTTTCCACTGTGGCGCGGGTCATGGGCAACCGCAACTGCATGCTCACATCACCGCTGCCGGAAACCTCCACCGTAAGCCGGCCACTCAGATATTGGGCGGTAGCCGTGCCGTCAGCGGCGGCGGGCAAAGAGAACGCGAGGGTAGAGACGAGCGTCGCGGCGATGGGGAGGTACTGGCGGATCACTTTCGGGCTCCAAGTCTGTGGTAAAGACTACTGAGTCTACAGCGACACAGACGTCGCTTTCGTTGAAGAAGAAATACTCGCGTGGGCGATCACGTGTGAAAACCAATCCCTATGAAGGCTTGCAATTGAGCCTCTCAGAAAGCGTCTTCAGCATTGAACATGAAACGGCGCGAAGTCGGGAGCAATAGCTCAATACGTCTCATGCTTTACCCCCAATGTGCATCTACGAGTTCCTTTGTATTCCGAATGTTGGTGCGGCTCGAGGCACCAAACACGATGGATTCTATGTTCGGCTGAGAGCAAAGCCAGGAAATGGCCTCCTTTGGGGGTATTGCACCGGAGGCGAACACGGACATCGCTATTGCACGGCACTTGTGTTCTTTGAGAGCTTGCTCGTACGCCTCGAATCCGCCGCACATGCGAAAACCAATCTTGTTTATGTTTGCGCAAACAATTGGATTGTCGATGCCCAAGTCGTCCAACACTCGAAGCAACATCGGCAAGTTCATTGTTATAAACCCTGGCTCTACGTTGCTAGCGGCTCCGGGACGTGTTCCGCGAATATCTTGAATGCGTCCTTGAAGCGAGACCAAGTAACAAATCTACAACTACGTTTTGGGAGGAAAACTACTGGCGTTTGGAGCCTTGAAACATCTTCATCTCCGCATCGACCAGAAGTGTGTGGATTCCTTCGATGTCCTTCTTGGCCAGGGATGCGCCTCCCCTTACCATTGCGTCGAATAGACCTTCTTGGGGAAGAAATCTCTTTAGCGCTCCTAGCATCCCATACTCGGTAACGGCGTTCGCATACTTATGGGCGTAAGGCATACAAGGGTAGAAAATGAAATCTTTGTACTTCTCCTGATTGCTTCTCATGTGTCCGCATATGTCCGAGATGCGGTCATGTGTCGTGCACATGAAGGTGTTGATCCCCTCCGCATGAGCAATATCGAGGACATCTATGACAGCTTGGTTGTCCTGGAAACGCATCAACTGGGCTCGCGCCTTTTCCTCGGACATGTGATTCACACCAAAAAACTGATTGTCACCGAACAGTAGGCGATCCATCGCTTTAGCTATACCCACGAAGAATGTTTGGTTGTGCTACTCATACATAGACCTGATCAACCGAAAAGGAACCGCCGCTTTTTCACTGTGGCGGGGGTAGCGTCCGTACTCCGTACGGATGGCCCCTTTTCCATGTCCATTACCATCATGCCAATGATCTTGTCAGTCATTGATGCACTTTCGAACGAATTAACATTCTCTTCAGCACGCGCGATTACTCCTTTACGAAGTAGTCCAGTTGTGCGGAATACTCTTCACCTCTCACGTAGAACCACACTGGATCGGTCAGATCGGTCGTGTACCGCATGTTCCAACCAGTGTGGTAGCCAGGAGGAGGTTCCACCGTATCTCTCAGATACACTTGACACTCTTGCCGGTCCGCATATATCCGCCCACTGGTGCCCCAGATGGTCATCTTCGTGCTCATCTTTCTGTATGACTCATCACTCCAGTTCACAGACAACTGCGCGGTAACCCCATTTTCGAAGTACAGCGTACTAAATACTTCGTCGTCAGTATCTCTAGAGAAGACGCTGTGTAATGCCGTCCCCCCCACGCCGACTGGCATTCCGAGATACCAATTAACCAAATTGATTGGATGAGCGGCATAGTCATAGAGGCACCCGCCTCCTTCTTGCCTTTGCGTTCGCCAAGTTGACCCTTTCGGTCTCAGCACTACCGGGCCATACGCCTCAGCGAGCACGTGAGTTACGTCTCCGATGGCTCCAAGATCCAGGAGTCTCTTGACCTCTTGAAAGGCACCGACAAAACGGTAGTGGTAACCCACTTGATTGACGAGTTTCCGGTCTCGCGCGATTCTGGTCGCCTCCTCACCCTCCTTTGCGTCCAAACAGAAGGGTTTCTCACAGAACACGTGAATATTGTGCTCAAGCGCCTTGGTAACCATGGGTGCGTGCATTCGAGACGGCGTTGCGATGATCACCGCGTCCAACGGCACCTCGCTGAGCATCCGGTCGAAGTCCGAATAAGTACGGAGCCCCGTATACTTCTCCAGAACGTCTAGCAAGTATCCAGTTGAATCGCACACCGCATCCACTGATACGTCTGGATGGGCTCTGATCATTCCCAGATGCGAAAGCCCCATCTTTCCAAGGCCAACAACGGCCAGCCGAATCATTCCAGCACCTCTCACAAGTTATCAAAATGGGCGGTCTCGGAGTGTCGCATTGAAACGGCAAGCTCCGCGTTGCCGAACAGTCGTGCAGTGTGGGACTCAACCAGCGGCATACCTAAGAAGAAGCTGCTCGTACTGGCCTGCGACATGGTCCCAAGTGAACTCTTCACTGAAGCGTCGAAGGGCTGCCGCCTTCATATCCACTAGTCTTTTCGTTCTCTAAGACATCGCTTAGGCAGGCATCGATTGCAGTTGCATCTCGAAAGTAGACAGCTGCATCTTTCGCCACCCATCGATTGTATGCATTGTCATGAGCAATCACGGGGTTCCCCGCCGCCATTGCCTCCACCAAAGAGGGATTCGTCCCCCCAACGGTATGTCCATGCAGATACACAACGCCATGGAATCGCAATGACTGCACAGTTGCTTTGTCGTAGACAGGGCCTAGAAATACGACTTCTGGTCCTGCCGCATTCATCACTGCTCTGTGATAGACATCCAAGTTCGGCTCGTACTTTCCGAGCACCACCAACTTGATGCCTCTCGTCCTTCTTGAGAACCCCTGGACGATCTCAAGAATCGAGTTCTCTGGTATCGAACGCGCAATTAGAGTGCCGTACTTACCCGGTGCTATTCCGAACGCCCGAACCGGCTCCTCGGGAGCCAACTTGATCGGATCTGCCCCATACGTAATCGTAGTCAACTTTCTTTGGGGCGCCCGACTCAACAAATACTTCTCTATCTCGGGATGATCTGCAATGAGATGGCTTCCGACATGGCATGCGATACGTTCATTTACATACAAGATTGTCTGCTTTGCGAGTCCCCAACGGCACGAGACCATTCGATACCATCCATGTTAATGACGTTTGGAATGCCTTTAATCCGCTGCAAGACATTGAACACTGCTGTGTTATATCCAAACGTCAAGCAAACATCCTTGTATCGACACGCGTGACGAATCGAAATCCAATCGAATCGAGACGTGCCCTTCCATCCAGGGATATCTATGGGCACATTGACTCGTTCAATCCCTTGCCACTCATCCTCGGTAACCGGCCCGGTGCCCTTCGTCTGACAGTAAACAATCACACGCCAACCGTTTCTACGAAGAAACAGCGCAATGTTTTCCGCAGCTGTTTCGAATCCGCCATAGGCCGCCGGAACACCGTGTGTTCCCAGTATGCGAACCGTTCTCACCATTGCTGTTCCTACTTATTGGGTGCAAAGTCAGGTGCACCTACTACGCCTTAGGCCAAAGTTGCACTGCACTTGCCCCATTGGAATTGCAGTACCAGGCGACCACTCCCGACCCTACCGTGCGTTCCGAAGCTCAGATCTCAGCATCTCCATAAGACGCCCGGACGCCTCTCGTCTCCTGTCTCCCGGGTCTTCTGCTTCTATCTCCGGATCCCAAGAATGAAACTCCCGGAACGCATGAAATGTCCATGACCACTGCTCCTTATTGAACAAATCTATTGTGTCGCGAATCCACTGATATCTAGACTCTCTCGGCGCATGACGACTGCACCCAAACTCACCGATGTAAATTGGCACTTTGTGAGTGCGCTCAAACTGCCTCACGGGTTCTAACAGGGCGTCCAGCGCCTGCTTATTCCAAACGCCAATCCCAAACTGTGGACCAGTCGGGTAGGGCACACCCGTCTTAAAGCCGAAGACTCCTTGATGAGTAAATGCGCCGGGGTCCCATACATGTACTTCATATACGACATTCGGCACACCAAGTGGCCTAAGCTGTCAAAACGACTTTGCGTTTGCATCATCTATTGGCTCATAGACGATCGTGCGTTCCGGATCCTCGGCTCTGATGGCTTCTACGATCTGCAGGGCGAGCACTTCCCACTTCTGGCGCCGCTCTTCGTCGCTCATGCGGAGCGGGGAGGATTAGGTTCATTTATTAGATCGAAGCCGACGATGCTTTCGTTGCCTTTGTACCTCCTTGCCACGTCAGCCCAGATCAGACTCACACTCTTTTGCAGCATGGGGTCATCCCAATATCGCTTCGTGGACAGCTGCAACGCGATAACGACGCGCACTCCTAGTTTCGAGGCCTCTTGGAGCACTAGGTCCACTTTCGGCAATTCGGACGGAACGAGATTGAACTGTGTGCATTTGTCACAGTTCTTCGTCCGAATGAAAACCCTTGTCAACGTCGCCCCCGTCTGTGCCAAAGCTTGTATGTCGTCCCGCGAGATCCTGTCCCCCCAACCACCAACCGTGAGGCCCTTCCTCTGGACACTGAAGTATCCTTCGTCGACAGCCTGGCGGCGTTCAGAAGGAGTAGACACTTGGGCAACACGCATTTCGTCAGTTCCAACCCATTCCGTCCCTTCCCCTTCCGTGTTGAGAAGTATTGCGTACCCACCAGCCGAGGCCGGGTGTTCCTTCGCTGCATACGCCGCGTCCGCAACAGCGGCGAAATGGATTACAGCTGTGAGGAAGAACAACCAGTTAACAACCACAAGCTTAGATTTCATTGCAGTCACCTCGCCTCACACAATACTGAGTGAAAACAGGCGCCGCGCTCATAGTATTGCGCCCAATACCCATCCGACTTCAGCGCCCACCCACGCCTCTAATTGCCCGCCTCACCGCATTGATCGTTCTCCACTAACTAGCATTAGTGCGCCCGGATCTTGAAAGATCATCCGTAATGCGTTCTTCCATTCTTTCCTTCTTAGCGGATAGGCCACTTTGTGATAGCGAAGTAGTGCCCGTAGCTCTCCAATTCTCTTTTCGAGTACGGCAACTAGATTCCGATCGCTTTGCACGTCCTTCCGTAAACGGATACTGAGATTTAGATCTAGCACCTTACTCACCAACTGAATGTGATTAGTAGTCAGTGACCCAGTGTTTCCTCTACGAAGAAAGTACAGTGGCTCATCGAGAATCACAAACTTGCATCCACGCAAGAATAAGATCAAGGTATAGAAGGAAGTCTTCCCGTATCGAACGCTTTCATCATAGGGCCTTTAACCCCCGTCTAACGATGTCCGGCGTATTAGGCTTTAACTACTCCAATCTCATTCGCCACCAAATCGGTCGCGCTTAGAACGCCTGACTCCGGGAACAGTGAACTCGTACTGATGGAACCAACTGGTCCGGGGCAAAGGCTCCCCGTCATAGATGATGAATAAATCGTCAGCGATTACATCTGCACTGGTTCTATCAGCTTCTCGAAGAAGCCGTTCAAGCCGAGTTGGCGAGAACCAGTCATCCCCGTCTAGAACAGCGATCCACTTACCACGCGCGTCGGACCCCTTCATTCCTTGCCTTACTCGGTCCCGAGTTCTGAGATAGTGCGACCAATGACACGCGTGAATCCTCGTAGGCCGCCACCACTGCCCGTGATGCGTCGCTTGAGCAGTCATCAACTACGATGATCTCGAAGTCGGACATTGACTGATGAAGGATAGAATCGATTGCTTTCGCGATGTATCGCTCGCAGTTATAGCAAGCGATTACCACCGAAACCAATGGGGAACGATCTGTCGCCTTCGCCTGGTCAGACATTCACGCCCACCCGGCGATAAACATCAGTAATCCGATCATAGTGTCGTTCCGCCGAGAACTCCCTCTCCACCTTGACCCGACCCCGCATCCCCATCTCGACGGCCTTGTCTGCGTTTAGCATCATCCAATCGAGCTTGTCCGCGAGCATCGCGGAGTTTCCCCGCTGAATGACAAATCCATCGACTCCATCGTCTACGATCTCAGGCATACCGCCCATGTCAGTACAGATTACGGGACGGCCCAAAGCGAAGGACTCCACGATCGTCAGACCAAACGTCTCATACCATTCGGACGGGCACACAGTGCAAATCGCCCCTCGAACCAAGTTCTTCAGTTCATCGCCTCTTTTGAAGCCTAGCATCGTCACATTCTTCATCGCATGTCGGCCGATAAACGCCCGAACGTCGGCCTCATCATTGCCCTTACCAACAATGTAGAGAGAGGATCCGGGGAGCGCCTTCATTGCCTCGAGTAGAGTGAAAACTCCTTTCATCCGCTCCAAACGACCAAAGTACAGAATGTAACTACCCCGGCCTGTTCCTGGGGCGTACTGCGAGGCGTCGATGAAGTTGTGCACCGTTGAGATTTTGTCCTGTGGACTCCCCAATTCAATGACCTTCCGTCTTTGGAAGTGACTGACCGCGATGAAGTGATCAATCTTACTCAAAGAACCAAGCCCTCTCGCAATGTAGCTTTCTACCGCACTCAGCGCCGATCTTGCGATGGATCCTCTATTGCAGCGATGCAGCACTGCTTGCCAAAAGTCAGTACCGTGGCACGCTTTGCAAATCCGGTCACCCGCTCTCAGATGAGAGGTCGGGCACACGATCTTGTACTCGTGCAATGTCTGCACCAGCGGCACTTGTGCAGCTTTCAATACTCCAATGACCGATGCAGTGATCTGACCGTAGTAAATGTGAAGATGCGCGACATCAAATCTCCGTTCTTCCAGCAGTCGTCCAATGCAGCGTTTGGCCGACCCAGAAAAAAACAAACTGAGCGAGATCTCGGATAGACGGATTCTCGAATCGCGTAGCTGTGGGAAAGTAACTGCTCCATGGGGAAGCCTCGTTCTCCCGCTGCGCTGAGGCGAATGGAACGACTTCATGACCGGCCAACTCATGAAGCCCTCGCCAACTCGAAAAAGTACGATCCGGAGCCACCCCTCACGTAGTAGTTCTGGTTTACGTTAAGAATCCGCATTGGCGCTCGTACTTAGGCTTTGCTGGCGCGGCCAAGGCTCTCTCTCAGGTAGCGTTTGGATTCCGCCGCCTGAACGCCGATCAACTCGAACACGGGGCCATACTCAATGTCCCGTTCCAATGTCTCATGAAGATCTGCGCCTTCCTTCTGTCCTCGCGACTCAAGGCCGTTGACTTAGTAAGCTCATCACCTTCATCTTCTTGGAAGCGAAGGATGCGAAGTTCTTCCTAAACAGTATGGAGAAAATTGTTCCGTGAAATGTATCGGTCACCACCCAGGTGGCCGTCTGCAAGTATCCCAAGAATTCCATTGGGGTCGCGGGAATGTTTTCGTCGCACCAAGAATTGTTGAATCCCACCGAAATGACCCGAGCCCCGACCCTCCTTGCAAACTTCATGACCTCCTGCTGCCTCCGAGGCTCGAAAACATACGTATAGACCAAGACAAAGCGCCCCCTCACCCCGAGGAGTACTCAATCCTCTAAAGTCCACTAGGAACGTTGGATCAAGCACGATAGGCGCATCCTTGCCCGTGAGAGCCGTGTACAAAGATTGGGTGTGCCTATCTCTCACAGAGACGCTGGTTAGTCTGGCGAGTCCTAAGCGAATCTTGTCATTGTTCGCCAGATCCGCAGCGGTTGACTCGCTCGCACTGACAGCATTTGCTATTGTTGGAACGTGTTCAAATCCAAATCCGAAGTATTCCGGACGACTTCGAAATGTGGGATTCCGTACGTTCCACATCTCATCGCTCCCGATGACAATTGCGTCACAACTTTTCAGATGGGTGGCTGATACCCTCTGAAATGCCGACCATCCCGTGCGGAATGCAAAGTACTTTCTTGCGTTGAACACCAGGGTGGATGGTCTTTTTGAAACAAGTGTTCTGTATCTTAGGTAGAGTCCGCGCGCATCTTCCAGACTGGACACGACCGGTGTGTGGCCCCATTCCTTCAGCAATGTCGATGTCGCGAACGCTTGCAGATAGGCGCCGTAGTTGAAGGCGTTGTAGAGTGTCACGATTCCGACTTTCACTTGGGTTGTCTCCTGCGCCTACTTTACGTACTGCGGCCTCGACGCAGCTCATTGAGCCGGACCACAAGCCATTTTGGATTTTTCAGAATTTACGAATGTACGTTCCATTGACCAACTTCCTAGCTTGTACTGTCTCTCAATGCTTTGGACCACTGGCGTCATACACTCGATGAACCAATTGAGATCTCCCGCCGTTTCGCCTCCAGGAACGCGCTATGGCTAAGCGCAGCAGATTTTTTCTCTTAGCCGAACTATTCGCCTTCGCCACCACGGTACACGGCGTGATCCTGGCTGAATTCTCTTTCTGGGCACCCATCCTCCGCGCCGAATTTCGTCGCGCAGTCGTACTGACAACCCATCCCACCGATGTCGATAGTTTCCGTCCTGCGATGTCGCCGCTGCATCGGTCGACAGATCCTCCAGAACGATTGATCTCTGCGACACACCGTCGTTCAAAAGATCCTGTAAGTGGCGATTTCGAACGACGACAAGGTTGGTTCCTTGCCAGATCGACTCGTACTGTGGCAACCAGGCATCACCGAACGCGATATCGGCCGTCTCAGCCATGATGTCGTCACAGAAGTCGCATGCACGAGGTTGGAAAAATGCGTGCCCCCAGTTGTTCCCGAACATCTCCACGGACGGACTTACACGTTCTTCGATTTCCCCCTTACCTAGAGATGAAATCCAATGGCGTTCGATCTGGTACTCGGTACCTTTACCTAAAGTCGAAGCGCTCCAGCTTGTCTGGCGTTACTCCCTGTTGCCACGCCATTAGCTCCGCGTAAGCGAAACTTTTTAAATGACCGCATACCAGTCCTATGAAGTAAACAAGCTGGCGCCCCAGCTGTTCATCTTGTTCTGCTATCAGCCTCGCAGCCTTCACGAAGCAGGGTACCCCCACGAATGCGTATCTACGCCCGTTTCCACGAACCGCATTGAGAACTTCCGAAACCTCCACTGCGTAGTATCTTGACTTACCTCTCGCGCCTAACCCGTCCCTTGTCGTTGATACTGTATACATAAATAGCGGACTGTCGGAGGCGCTCACATGGACGACGCCGTCAATGTCGCCTCTCTCAAGTAGCGCCTCAAGAAGCCAGGTCGTAAGTCCGCCTGAACTAGATTTCACGACCTTTGTCGTCATCAAGTATTCTTCCGGCGCGCATCAGTAGATAGCGCCGATTCTCGGGTCATGATGCATCGTGGAGGCCCCGGAATCGCACTAGCGATCTGATCCTCTGATCTCGCTTCGTCTGCAAATGGGCAGACCTTCGACGCCAACGACAAGGTCTCTTCTGACGCGTTCGCCAAGAGGGGGCGATACATACCCGTTTCGGAAACCTCGATTCGGACGGCGCCCTTTGTCGCAACCGAACAGGCTCCACACCCAATGCAGCACTCGCTCTTGATGACGTTTAGTATCGAAGTCACAGATGTGCCTAAAATGTTTAAATCACCAAACAAACAGGGGAACGGGCAGTAACCTGTTTATTGCGTTTCTTTCATTGGCCGTGAAGGGCTTGAGTGCCCAAGCACACGTCAGGTAGATGCACCCTACGATGATGGGACCAGCGAAAGGGTGCAGCATCCATTGGCTGGAAATCATGCCGTATGCCCCAATCGCTGCTACCGTTCCAATGATGCCAGACGCAACTAACTTGCCTATGGCGGTCAAGGGAAATTGAACGGTTTGACCTGATCGTCGAATGCGCTGACGCATGATCGAAATGGATATCAAGTCAGATCCGATAAGGATAGCGATCAATCCCGTCGTGCCACCCATTTCCATACTTAAAGCGCAGACCAGGAAGGCCGCAGTTCCGGTCCCAAGAGAAAACAAGGTCCTGACTCCGTCCTCAATTGAGACCATGACCAAGTTGTTTGCGGTACGAATTGACTGTATCGCCACATATACAAGCAGGCTAGCCAAGATCCCACTTCTATCGAGGATCTTTCCTGATGATGCCAATGAGATGAGATCGTTTCCGTCAGCAAAAGCGACGCCTATCATTGGCACCAACACAAAGATGTTCAACTTTACGACCACACTAAAGAGGAAATCTAGGCGTTGGCGCGGGTTCTCTGAGTGCATTACGGTAGCGAAGAGCGGTCTCAACAGTCCCATCAGAAGAACAGTCGGCAAGTATCGTTGAACGGTCATGGTCACCATGGCGCAGAATCCGAACTGGGCGACGGTCTCTATGGAAAACTGCCTTGACACGATTATCTTGGCAGCCTCGATTCCGCCGAGCATCGCGATCAGTTGTGCCACATAGACCGGAAGTGCATAGGTCGCATATCGGCGCAGGTCAATCGACTGAGAGCGAAGCGCGCCCGCATGGAAGTGACCTCTAGCTGAGGCCAGCATAAGTAGAACAGATGCACACAGTCCAGTGGTAGTCGTCGCTGCCTCCTTGGACCCAATCACCTAACCTCACGTGCCCCTCGCCAAGGCCAAGCATTGCCACCAAGGCGAACAACCTCAATCCATTTCCGAAGAATCGCCGAAAGTTGCGATAGCTTCTGCTGAAGAAGTGCATCGAATCCGGTGTCAATTTGGCGTGCAATGGCTTCCGCGACCAGCGTAATCTGAAAAACCTGAACGATCTGTACGGGAACGTGTAGGTTAAACATACGCATTAGACTCGGAGACGCGTATGCAGCTGCGGCCGCGAGAACCGCAATGGTCAACACTCGCAGTAGAAGAGTACTGACTACAAATGCATAGAGTTTTTCGCCCGATGCCGTTACTCGAAGCACTGGGACATATCGTTCCAGACCAGAAATCAGACCAAAGGATGTGGCGAAGACCGCAAGTTCAAGATATCCAGTTAGAACGACATATGCGGCGTACTCGTCAAAGGAGAATGCTCGAACAGTCAATAGCAACCAACTCAAGCCGATTACTGCACCAACCCCTTTCCCAACCGCAAAGTGACGAATCGCTCCGCCTTAACTGTGAGCCTGAGTAGTACAAGGATGGCCTCACCTTCCGACGGTATGCAATGACCGTAGTTGAATTGCTTCGATACGAAAAACGTCATCACGCGTCCGCATCTATTCGCGCAGGGCTTCCACCGACCGTTGCCGCTTAGCTTGGAACCACGATGTGGCGAAACGTCCGAGTTCGAAACGCCCTGATCTTTCTTGCTTACGGACCGAGAAACACCATGGGCCAGACCAATCATCAACGCTGGGAGCAGGAAGAGCCTCGGATCCTGAAAGGCAGGAGATGTAGCCGAGGTAAGCAGCATGTACAGCATGCCAGCGGCCGCGATCGCCCAGTAGGTTCGCGCCTTGTCCATCGACTGTCGAAATCGATGTGTCGCGTACATAACCATCGCAAGGTAAGCAAGGAAAAGGAGTGCGGCTCCTATAAACCCTGATTCAGCTAATGCGCTTGGCCAATAAGTATCCAGCAGGTAGTCGCGCTTCCCAAACCACCAGTACCTCCCGAAGCCGAGGTCTTCGTATAGCGACTGGTCAAACTTCGCTGCGCCTGCTCCACCGAATGTTCCAAGCCCGGATCCTAGTGGCGCATAGTGTTGGGCAATGCCCCACGCACCGGTGATGATCTGCGCTCTGGGATGCTCCATCATGCGCGCATTTCCGATCCCCACATTGCTGCTTCATGGGCTATGTTCTCTTCAAACACAACCCACAGCGCGCCAAGAACAGCAACGCCAAGTAACATCAATACACCCAGTCTCAGGGCAACGTTTGACCGTGCCGAGATAAAGTACAAGAACATGATGGACGTGAAACAGGCAACCATCTCTTGACGCTGAACCGAGCACACAATCAGGGCGAGGTAAACGATCACCAGGAGCGCTCGTCGCCAAATGAACTGTCGCTCCAACAGCAACAGGCCAGCTGTGAACAATGCGAGAAAGGCGGCTGTGTTGGCGAGAAAAGATGGATGCTCATATGGTCCGACCGCTCTTGAAGGAAATATCCCTGTGGGGTCAAGAGTACCTCTTAGCGCGTGGGTGCCAGGAAATATCGAGAAGTATGCAGACGGGCTGAACCACTCCAAGTGTTACTAGCACTGCGGATGGCAGCCAGAACCAAAACGCCGTGAGCCGCAACAGGCGGTCGACTGCCGGAGTCCAGGCAATTGCAAAGCCGAGAACCAAAATGAGCAAGGGCTTTAGATCGGATAAAAACTGATACGTGGCCGCGAAAGGACGACTACGACCAGCAAACGTCGACAGGACTACGAGGACGAGGAAGCCCACGTAGAGGACCATGAAGGTCCTCAAGATTGAGTCCTCTGACTGCATCAAAGTACGCCCTAAGTCCCAGAACTGATATCAATAGCGGGACCAGCTGCCACAGCCCGAGCAAATTGACGCTCGTTGTCTTCATTAAGATCGACAACACCATTGGGCCAAACGTCACCACACCCAGTAGCCAAACACTTAACGCTTGAATGGCTACAAACTGCATTACCAGAACGAAGAGAATGGCGCAGGATAGACCGAGGGTTAAGGCTGCACCTCCCACGCCAAACAGCCCGAGAAGAACTGCAAGTATGGTCGCCGTGAAGAGCGCACCAAGGGTTAGCAACGACGCTTGCACGCTGTTGCCAGTGAATCTGTTGGTCGCTTGGGATTGAAGTATCAAAGATTTGCTCTCAGACATGCTTCGGCGCTCATGGCTCTGGCAGGAGGCGCGCGGGAGTCCGTTGGACTAACTGGATGTGGCGTTCGTGTCCATCATGCCTGTCGGTATCGGCTATAAGAGTTCATTGGGAGAAACGACAGGCCAGTTGTTGTCACAACTGCTTTCCGATAAAGCGCTCTCGGGACGATTCGTTAAGTGACAACACCAACTCTTCAGCAAACTGAGACTGGATAGAGAACGCACGACTGCTGTCAGCATCTATTGATGACACCCGTACCAGCATGCCGTCTGGAATTCGACCAGTAAGGCCATAAGAGATCTGTACCAGCTTTTGTTTAAAACCAGCGTATATCACTTCGTCGCCTACGGTCACCCAGTACGTGATCGGTTCGCTTCGTCTCCCAAGAGTAGCTTTGAGCCTTTTTTACTGGCAGGTTACCGAACGTGGTCTTGAGAACTCCTTGACCTCATCGGCAACCTGAAAACCCTGCGCCGCATAACATACTTCCGGCCTGTGTAGCTGGAGGGAGTCACTCTGATCGCCACCGTAGGCAATTGAGAGCATCACTCTGTCACCAGCGCGATTGACGTACGTCCTCGCTAGTGTTTGGTTGTAGATCTTGCTAAGCAGAGCCTGAGCTTCAGGGGAAGGAAGAACAGGAACCACAGCGGTATCAAGTGTCCAGTCGCCAAATTGCTTTGGAACCATTGACTCTAGGTTGACCTTGGGCCCAGAGTCCGCGATCCTCGCTGTGGGCTTTGCAGCAACGGCGAGTACCGACGCGCAAACCATGAGAACACACGCGATTGCGCTTCGAAGTGGCAGTCTGATCATGTGGACTCCAGTCGTCTGCGAGACGAAGAGATAGCACCAATCAACGTGTCCAGCGCGAAGATGGCTATGAGCGCGGCCACGAACAGAACCATTCCAGCGAAGCCATGCAAAAATCCTTGCCCAGCTTCATCGCCAAGATAGTAGGTCACCAATACAAGAAATATGACTCTCAACACGTTTGCACCAAAGGCAATTGGCAATACTGCGCCGGCGAGGATGCTGTTCCTAATGAAGCTCTTGTGCTTCATTAAGTACAGATAGAGCAAACCTAATGCAGATAGCGAGTAAAGCGAGTGCAAGCCCGAGCACGCATCAGCGACCAAGAGCTGATACTGACCGATCGTTAGAGTCACACCACTCCTCGCTACGGGAAATCCCGCCGCGTAGAGCAGATGCTCGGCAATTGCAGAAACATTTCTCTTTAGTGGGTTGGTAAGTGCATCAATGAAAGCACCGGGCAGGGGAATCATAAAGACTAGAAAAAGCACCGGAAACCAAGTAAGCGCAACGCGGCCCTTCCGCTAGCAATAAGTATCAAACCCAGCAATACAGGAATTTGCGATCCCACTTCGAACAAGAGAATGTCTTGGGATCTTCCAAACACGTAAAGAATCAGTCCAAGCCCCAAAAGCGAGAAACCGCCGACCCAACTAGAAGTACTGGAGATTGATGCTAGTTCGCTCCGACAGCGCCAAATCAGCCACGCTGAGACCATAGCGATGAGCGGACCGTGGCCTTGCTCTTCTGTATTCCATAGCCCGTTTGCTAGATCAACGTAGGTTGGAACATAGAGAGCAAGCAACCCGACTCCTAGCAGAAGCCATCCAATCAATAGGGGCCTTCCCTGCTCATCTCGCCAGGAGTTCCGAACCAAGACTGAACTCTCGTTCTTGCTCGCGTTCTGTATGCCCTGGAGCATCGAACTAGTCTTCATTCAGAACGCAACCTACGATTGTCGAATTCGCAGATCTCAATTCTTGCGACAACGCGGCACTCGTTAAGGCTCGAGCGGTTCCTTCGCGCAAGCACTAGCGAACCTCGCGCCCTCTGCGCGATCAACAAGAAGTCACTTCCCCTCGAAGCCGCTGGACTGTCTAGAATGATGACGTCGTACTCACGCCCGAGGGGTTTCAAGCAACTGGTTGAAACCTGCTCTTGCTAACAGCTCAAGGGGGTTCGGCGGTAAGGCGCCCGCAGTAAGGACCGAGAGATCCACAAACGCGGGCACTCTCTGAATGGACTCAGGCCCAGCCCTGTCCGCCAAAATAGTCGACAACCCCAACTCGTTTCCGAGGCCGAAAAGCGAGTGTTGAGTTGGAGCCCTAAGGTCCGCATCAATTAGAAGAGTGTGCTCACCGAGCTGCGAGAACACGACGGCCAAATTGGCGGCTAAGTAAGATCTCCCTTCCTTAGATCCTGCACTTCGATACTTAAGCACGACCTCTCAGGTTCCCAGTAAACCATCTGAGAAGAAGTTGGCTACGCAGTGCTCGCAACGTCTCCACTTGATCACTAAAGGGAGACCACGCAGCACAAACGCTAGAAGCAACCTTACTTTCACCGGGCCGCAAATACGGATAGTCGAATTGCCTTGCCAGTACTTGGCGAACGTCTTCTGGATCCACCAGTTTCAAGGCTATCGCAGCGTCGCCGAACCTTAGGCCCTTCTCTTTCGCATAGCGCAGGATCTTTTCACCGTCGTCTATCCCGATAAGTCCTCTATCGATCAACATCGCTCCGATGGATCGATCCGGTGGTATAGCCGCGCCGGGACCCGGGATGATCTTCGCTGCTTCCTTGTTAGTACTCATGGCCTGCCCTCGTTTACCTATTAAGCTGCAACGGAAGCTTTCCGCCGCTGAGAATCAAGCTTCTTTCGAGCCGCGCCTTTTCGTTGCTGATCGAACTCGCGCGAAATGCGGCCGAGCAAAGGGGCGCCGACCGCATCCGCCAGTTCCTGTCCCGAACGAATTCGCCTATCAAACATCTCCAAAACTAGGACGAGACAAACGCCCAGCACCGATCCCAAGAGAATCGACAAGACAACGTTGAGTACAATCTTCGGGAATGAGTGTTCAACAGGTGGAAATGCCCTGGTCAGCACGGACACGTTTGTCTGGCTCGCCTGACTTTCGAGATTGGTCTGTTGATATCTCTGGGCGGCAGTTTCGTAAGCTCTCTGAGCGGATTCCACCTCCTTCATCAGCACTTGCATCTGATCCCTGCCTTCATTGAACTGCAGGAACTTCGCCTTCTGCGCGCCAAGAGCGGCGCGGAGTTCAGCTTCGCGCTTCTGCGCAATCTTGGCTGCGTTTCCCAAGCTTGCTGACGCTTGACTGATCTCGGACTTGAGCTTTGACTTTTGAGCAGCAATCTCTGCTTCCAGTCGCTTTACTTCGGGGTGATTCGCGCCGAGTTGAGATGCGGTTTGTTGTAGTCGCCCTTCTATTGAAGCTAGGGTGGACTTGAGATTCTGTACGAGTGGATTCGCCAGTACATCTGGGATCGTTTCTCCGGATGCCCCACGTGCGAGAAACTCGTTGAGTTGGCGTTGCCGAGACAGAGCATCGGCGGCCTGTGCTTGGGCCGCAGTGTACTGTGCAGACAGTTCACTGAGCCGGGCCGACTCAACGTCAAGGCGCTCGTCTTGGGCGGTAAAGCCCTTCGCTCTCTGATATTCGTTGAGACTGGACTGGGCTTGCTCCAGATTCTTTTCAACTGCTTCAGCCTCTCATCAAACCATGCCGAGGACTGTCGAGCCGGCTCAACCCTGAGTTCTAGATTGGTCTGTTGATACGCCTCTGCAAAGGCGTTCGCGACTACAGCGGCGAATCGAGGGTCTGTTCCCGTGAACTCAATTTCGATGACACTGCTTTCTCTCGAAGGCTTTACGTCTAGCTTCTTTTGGAGAATGTCTGCGAAGTAATCCTCAATCGTTCCCTTACCTTCAGTCTCTTCTAACCACTGTTGTCTGACAAGCGCGTTTCCGGTTAACCGAAGCTTCTTTACGACGTCTACAGCGACCTTGTGACTCTGAATGATGTCAACTTGAGTCGCCAGATAGCCAGGCATCATCTGCGCGGGCATCATCACCCCGAGCACTGGATCAACACCCTTGGCATCAACAACCAGGGTCGTGGATGCCGTGTACTGCTTCGGAAGTAGGAACGAAACACCAGTGGCGACTGCGATTGTCGACAGCAACACCGCCAGAAACGCCCATTTTCGAGCTCTGACAATACCCAAGAATTGAGAAAGTGACATGGCGATACCTCAAGGTCAGAACACGCTTTCTTTTACGTAAATAACGTCGTCCGCCTGCAGCTTGTCCTGCAGACCGGCATTCAGTGTCTCGACCTTCCCACCCGATTCACGACGTCGGACGGTCAGCCCTTTTTCCGTACCCCGCAAGGTCACGCCTCCGCCCACCGCAAGGCCCTGCATCACCGTCATGTTCCGCTCCAAACGGTACTGCCCCGGCCGGTTCACCTGACCATAGATGTAGATGTACGACTGCTTCGGCACGTAGATCGTGTCGCCCGCGAAGATCTCGAAGTTCTTGTCGAGGTCGTTGTAGGCGATAGCGGCTTCCAGGTCGACGATGAAGCGCTGTTCCTTGCCATCCACGGAGCGGATCACGTAGAGCTGGTCTGCTGCTGCGAGTGTTGCGCCACCCGCCAGCGAAAGTACGTCCGCGAGACGGAGGGTCTGATCTTCCATGGGGTAGCGCCCAGGACGGGAAACGTAGCCGAGCACCGAGACCTGGCGGTAGCGGAACTGCTGGACGACGACGTTGACCTGGGGTTGCTTGACGAAACCGCCGTTCTTCAATGCTGCGGCGATCTTCTGTTCCGCTTGCGTTGTCGTGCTGCCGCCCACCTGGATGGATCCGATTAGGGGGAACGTGATCATCCCCTGGTCGCTCACGCGCGTGTCGGTGGTCATGTCCACGTTCTGGAACACGGTCACGCGGACGACGTCGCCGGGGCCGAGGAGGTATGCGCGGCCTTGTTGAGCTGCGGCTGCACCGACATTGGCCGCGAAGTAGAGCAGCACGAGGGCAAGAAAGCGGGACAGTGTTCGCATGTGGGCTCGGTGGGTTGGTGGGTTATTGGTGGGGGGAGATCCGTTTATTGGGGAGAGAGGCTGATTGACCCATCCCCATCCTGTCCTTCCGATCCACCCCGGAAAGTCTCTGACTTTCCGGGGGCCCCGGACTGAAGGGGAAGGGACCTGCTGAGGGGCGATGACGTTCTTGTTAACCCATCCCCATCCTGTCCTTCCCCTTGAAGGGGAAGGGACCTGCTGCGAAGGACGGAGAACCTGTTGCTGGACCTGCTGATGGAGGTCCGCACCGGGTTTCGCGCTGGGTTTCGCATCTCAGTACGCATTCTTGTCCCGGAACAGCACGAGGAAGGTCTTCACGATGATCCAGAGGTCCAGGGACAGCGACCAGTTGCGCAGGTAGTACAGGTCGTGTTCGACCCGCGCCTTCATTTTTTCCAGTGTTTCCGTCTCGCCGCGGTAGCCGCTCACCTGTGCCCAGCCGGTGATGCCGGGTTGGACCTTGTGGCGCAGCATGTAGCCCTTGATGAGCTTTCTATATTGTTCGTTGTGCGCCACGGCGTGCGGCCGGGGGCCGACGAGGCTCATGCTCCCTGCCAGGACATTGAACAGCTGCGGGAGTTCGTCGATGGACGACTTGCGCAGAAAGCGCCCGAAAGGCGTGATGCGCGGGTCGTCCTTGGTGGCCTGCTTCACCACCGGGCCGTCGTCCTGCACCCGCATGGAGCGGAACTTGTAGACCGGAATCTCGCGGCCGTCGAATCCGTAGCGGCGCTGCTTGAAGATGATGGGGCCGGGAGATGACAGTTTGACGCCGATGGCCGCGAACAGGAGGATCGGCCAGACCACGAACAAGCCGGCGACTGTCACGACAATGTCGAACCAGCGCTTGAGCAGCGCGTTCACGCCCGAATAGGGGGTCTCGCACACAGCCACCACGGGCATACCGTCGATTTCGTCGAAGCGCGCCTGGATGAGGTCGAAGGCAAAGATGTCGGGCAGGAAGTAGATGGAGGCCGTGCTGTCGCGCAGGCTGTCCAGCAGCTTGACGATGCGGGGCTGGGCGGCAAGCGGCAGGGAGACGAAGACGAGGTTGACCTTGTTGTCCCGCACGAACTTGGCAATGTTCGTCACGTCGCCCATCAGATGGTACTTGCCCAGGTTGGGCAGGCGGCGCGGGTGGCGGTCGTCGAAGAACCCCAGAACCTGCACGCCAAGGAGCGGATCGACGCTGATGGTGTTGGCCAGCCGCAGGCTGAGTTCGCTGGCGCCGATGATGATCACGCGTTTCTGGGCGGACTCGCTGCGGGACATCGCCCGCAGCACCCAGTGGGCCGTCAGGTGCGCCAGCACCAGGGGCGCCGGGGTCACGATGAACCACGTGATGAGCGCCTGGGTGTTGTAGATCCGGTCGTAGTGCGTGGCCCAGATCAGGAACGAGATGATCCCCACGGTCACGGGCCAGGCGAAGACGATGTCGCGGAAGGCGCGGACGATCAGCTGGCTGGGCCGCAGATGGAAGAGATCCACCCGCTCGAAGAGCTGGGACGACACGAAGAAGGTCAGCACCGCCAGCATCAGATAGTGGCCATCCAGCCGGACTTCGTACCAGGCCAGGCAGGCGCCCAGGGACGCGAGGATGATGGTCGGGTTGAGCAGACTGCGTAGAAACGCCACCAATGGCAGATCGCCGCTGAACATGCTGCGGTCGCCAAGGCTGCGGGAGAACGGCGCCTTGTTCATGCCCGGTTTGGTCGGCGCAGCGGGGGTCTCGAACCCGATGCGCGGTGGCTCGACTTCGCCGGGTTTTTGGATCGGCTGAAGCATCCTGTGGTTTTCTTTGAAGCTGATTGGGCCAGTGTAGCGGTCGCCCATGGCGACGGCGTGAAACTCGGGGACAAATGAAGGGGAGTCTTTAGCAAGAGACAGGCCGAGTGGACCTGTACCACGCCACCGATTCGGCGACGCGTTGCGAAAGTGCCGCATTCCGCCGGGGCGGGCTTGGCATCTCTCTCTTCAGAGTGGCCTGCCCAGCGGGCCGCCATCGACGCCCCGATTCCCGACTCACATCAAACAACAGAGGCACCGCGGTGACGGTGCCTCTGTCTTCCTGCGAGCAGTCGCTTACTTCTTCAGACCGCTCAAACCCTTTTCCAGGGCGTCCTGATGGTCGTCGGTGGTACCCGTTCCCGTGGCCGGCACGGGCTGCTGGGTCGCCTGCTGCTCCAGAGACTGGCTGCCGGCAGCCGGTTCGGCTGCGGCGGGCTCGGCCGAGGCAGAGGCGAAGTCGCCCACGTACTCGATCTTGGCCGCACCGCGGAGGTTCTTGAGTTCGGCCTGGGCCAGCTCCATCCGTGCCTTGTTCTGCATGAACTGCTGGATGAACGGCTTGGCCTTTTCCTCGTCCAGGGGCTGCACTTGCGAGGCCGCGATCTGGATGACCGCCACGCCGTTGGCACCCGGGACGGCCACCACTTCGCCATCCTTGAGCGTGGAGATGCGCTTGGCAAACTCCATGGGCAGTTGCTCGGCGGCCCGGACGGAGGCATTGGTGGTCGCGCGGATATTGTTGGCCTTGGCGTACTCCACCACTTCCTGCAGGGACTTCATCGGCGGCAGGGCCTGCTTGAGTTTGTCCAGCTCGGGGCCCTTTCACCTGGAGCGCGACTTCCCTGCAGCCGGTAGACCCGGCGTTGGGAGAAGAGCTCGGGGTGCTGGTCGTAGAACTCCTTGATCTTGGCGGGCTCTGCCTGCGCGGCATTGGCCATCACGCGCTCGACGTATGCCCGGGCGAGGATTTCGCGGCGGGCGTTCTCGATGGCGGTCATCACCTGCGGGTCGCGATCCAGCTTGCCTTCCATCGCCTTCTGGATGAGCAACTGCTGGTCGATCAGGCGCTCGAGGGACTGCTTGGTGGCGGCCTTGACCTGCGCTTCGGACGGGTTGTTCATCCGGGGCAGCGCCGAATTGATCTGATGAACGGTGATTTCGTCGTTGTTGACCTTGGCGGCGACCTGTGTGGCCTTCTTGTCATCGCCCCCCTCGCCGCCTCCCCCGCAAGCGGACAAGACCAGAACGGCAGCAATTGCCAAGGCGAAAGGCGCGGAACGAACGAAACGCATTGGGATCCTCGATTGATTTATGGGGATTAGGGTGTGACGGCCACCGGCCGGACGCGGCAGGCTAACCGTGCTTGGTTGCGGCGATGTGTCACATCGCCGCCATTTCGGTTCGCCACTTGTACCGGGTTGCGCGCGCCGGGCATTACGGGTTCGTGAAACTGCGAACCTGTCGCCAGACGGCAACCGCCACGTTCAGCAGGCCGAACCCAAGCAAGAACCATGTTTGCGGTTCGGGCAGGTGGCCGCTGGGCAGTGATTGCGGCGCAAGCCCATGTTCGGCAGGGGCGATTATGCTCCGGATCCAGTGCCCGTTCTCTCCCGAAACGAGCACGCCGCCACCCGCCGTGCCGAAAACACTGGTGCGGCCATTGGGCCCGTCGCGTGTCACGAAGGTGTTGACCGCGGCAACGCGCCACTGC
Source organism: Betaproteobacteria bacterium (assembly GCA_016713305.1). Classification (NCBI taxonomy): domain Bacteria; kingdom Pseudomonadati; phylum Pseudomonadota; class Betaproteobacteria; species Betaproteobacteria bacterium. The sequence continues at coordinate 56,009 of JADJPK010000022.1, read as the reverse complement.
CCCTGTACGTAGACAAATGCCGGACTGCCGGAATCCCCGCCCGCCAGGGTCGCCTCGTTGAAGGGGAGCCGGCCGTTGGGTTTCTGGCCGGGGCGGGAAGGCGGGTCGAAGTCGAAGAGGTAGATCGCCTTGGGCCCGTTGCCCAGGAGGTCGATCATGTCGCAGTTTTCCGGGCCGGGCGTGAAGGCGAAGCAGTCCGCCACGTTGGACCCCCACCGCTTGGACTGGGGCTGGCCCTTTTCCGTGGCGCCCAGGGCACCCATGCCGCTGCCGCCGTAGCCCACGAAGGTGACGATGGAACCCTGCGGGAGGTCGTCTTCATACAGTTCGTAGATGGGCACCCCGGCTGGGGCGGGTTCGGCAAGCCGGATGACGGCGAGGTCCTTCTCCCCTCCGGGCTTGAAACCCACGGCGCCGAGGAATCCCGGGCGCAGATAGATGGCTTCGGCCTTGATCCGGTGGGTGAGATCGCCGCCGTAGTTCAGATTGAAGGTGATCTCTTCGGGCCGGCGATTACCCACCACGTGGGCCGCCGTCAGTACGTAATTGGGGGCGATGAGGGTGCCGGAATAGGTGCCCTCGCCCACGGTGATGCTGCCGACGCCCGCCCAGGTGGATTCCACCGTGTTCGGGTCCAGTTCGCCATCGACGACGGCGAAGGCCGTGGCCATGCAGAGCTGCAGGGCGGCCGCGGTCAGGAATCGCAGGAGGTGGAAGGTCAGGGAGTTACGCATCCAGGAGCATTCGTTCCAATATAGAAGCGGCCGCGGCGGCACCGGCAGGCGCGGGCCGCGCCGGGGCAGGGTGGAGCAGGAGGCGGTCCAGGTCCCGTACGAAAGCCCCGTCCAAGAGGGCGTCCGTGGCTATCCGGCGGCAACGGCCATTGTCTTCGAGCCACTGGGCGAGGCAGGGTTCCTCCGGCCAGCCGTCGCGGGGCACATAGAGAACAGGGATGCCGTTGATGCCGGCTTCGGCGACTGTCCCGTAGCCCAGCTTGGTGATGACGCCATCCACCGACCCGAAAACGTCGATATACGACATGGGCAGGCCATCCACGGAGATCACGTCGGGGTGCCGGCCCGTGAGCGCCATGCCACTCAGGATCTTCCAGCCCCCGAGCCCGGGCCAGCGGCTCACGTCCAGATCGAAACCGAATCCCCCCAGGGACATCAGTGCCAGCCTGGCGTCGGCGGGCAGTCCCAGACGGTCGCGCAGTTCGGCGCGGCGGACCGTGGCGATGCGGCCGATGGGCGGGATCTGCGCGAGGTTCGTCAGGCCCGGCATCGGCATGCGCGGCACGGGGCAGATGAACGGCCGGGCGGAATCGTAGGCGGCGTGGATCCGGGCGTCGATGGCGGCGGCCCGGGGTTCGCGTCCGCAGTAGTGCTGGAAGCTGGCGGCCCAGTGAAGGCAGCACAGCGCCGCAGCCGGAATGCGCGCGCGTTGGGCGGCGGCCAGCGTGACGTAGGGCACGTTGGACAGCACGATCGAAGGCGAGAGGGCCGCGAGGTCGCGGCTCGCACGATCGACTGTTTGATCCCAATCAGTGTGGATCTCGCGGTAGTAGGAAAGACTCCTGGCGGCATCGACGGTCAGTGCATCGGACATCGCCATGCCGATGTCGAACGATGCATCGATGTGGCGGAACGGTGCACGAATGTGTTCGCGCAACTTGGCACTTGATGCCGCGGAACGCACGGTGATTTCGAGCGTTGGGAGGCGCTCGGTGAGACAATTCAACACCGGTGCGGTCACGGCGATGTGACCGAATCCGTGCGCCGAGATGTCTACGACGATGTGCTGAGGTGAAGCCAATCGGCTCTGGCTTGGGTTCCGGCGGCGAAGGCGTCAGTAGTCGTCGCTGATCGGAGACGAAACCGCAGCCGATTCCGGGTACCGCTCGGATTCGGGCAGTGCGAGAGCCGGACTCTGGAAATCCGCCGGCAGGTTGTATTCGGCCCACTCGTGAGCAGCGGGCTCACCGTTCGTTTCCGGACCTGGGGTCCACTGGAAGAGTTTCATGACGACGACCGTATTCGAAGTTCTGTCTCGACTGCTGCGTGTGCAGTCCTGAGGCAAGTATCGGACCGATGGATGACATGTTGATGGCGATGGGCCCGCTGGCGGGCGCCATGCGCAGGAGAAAAGTCGAATGGGCAAGACGGGTGTGGTGACGGCAGCAAGCGTGAAGACGCTCGCACCGCAGGAAATCTCCGGAGAAGTTCTCGAAGAAAAATACGCGAAGGGAAACGAAAAGACCGCAACCGATGTCCGTCGCCGGGTCGCCCGCGCGCTGGCACAGGCCGAATTGCCGGAAGAACGTGCCGTGTGGGAGCAAAAATTCCTGCAAACGCTGGAACGCGGCTTCGTGCCGGCAGGCCGGATCAATTCCGCCGCGGGTACTTCGCTCGCCGCAACGCTCATCAACTGCTTCGTGCAGCCGGTCGGTGACTCGATCACGGAAGTCTCGGACGGACGTCCGGGCATCTACACCGCGCTGGCGGAAGCGGCGGAGACCATGCGCCGTGGCGGAGGCGTGGGCTACGACTTTTCGTCGATCCGCCCCACCGGAGCGCTGGTGCGCGGCACGATGTCCCGGGCCAGCGGACCGGTGTCGTACATGCGCGTGTTCGACCGGTCGTGCGAAACGGTCGAGTCCGCCGGTTCGCGGCGCGGCGCGCAGATGGGCGTGCTTCGCTGCGACCACCCCGACGTGGAGGAATTCATCCACGCCAAGGACCGCGGGGATCTCACCAACTTCAATGTCTCCGTGGGCGTGACGGACACGTTCATGACGGCCGTGGATTCCGACGGCGAAGTCGAACTGGTGCACCGGGCGGAACCTTCGGCCGACGAGAAGGCCGCGGGCGCGTACTGCCGCGAAGACGGCATGTGGGTGTATCGCAAGATCAGGGCACGGACGCTGTGGGACCAGATCATGCGCTCCACCTACGATCACGCCGAACCGGGTGTCCTGTTCCTGGACAGGATCAACCGCGACAACAACCTGTACTACTGCGAGACCATCGAGAGCACCAACCCCTGCGCGGAAGAACCCCTGCCGCCCTACGGCTGCTGCGATCTGGGCTCGATCAACCTGACCCAGTACGTGCGCGAGCCATTCACGGAGGCGGCGAGCTTCGATTTCCAGGGCTTCGGCGAGGACGTGGGCGTGGCGGTGCGCATGCTGGACAACGTGCTGGATGTCACCAACTGGCCGTTGCCGCAGCAGAAAGCGGAGGCGGAAGCGAAGCGCCGGGTGGGCCTGGGCTTCACGGGGCTGGGCGACGCGCTGATCATGCTCCGGCTGCGCTACGACACGGCGGAAGCCCGGGCCATGGCGGCGCGCATCGCGGAAGCCATGCGCGATCAGGCGTACATGGCGTCGATCGCGCTGGGACGCGAACGCGGCAACTTCCCGCTCTTCAATGCAGACATGTATCTGTCGGGCGGCAGCTTCGCCTCCCGCCTGCCGGCCGAGATCAAGCAGGTGATCCGGCAGCACGGGCTGCGCAACTCGCATCTGCTGTCGATCGCGCCCACGGGAACCATCAGCCTCGCCTTCGCCGACAACGCGTCGAACGGCATCGAGCCGCCCTTCTCGTGGACCTACACCCGGCGCAAGCTGATGGCGGACGGCACGTGGCGCGAGTATCAGGTCGAGGACTACGCCTGGCGTCTGTACAAGCACCTGGGCGGCAACATGAAGGAACTGCCGCCGTACTTCGTGACGGCGCTGGAGATCTCCGCGACCGCCCACAAGGACATGGTCGCGGCCGTCGCCCCGTACATCGACACCAGCATCTCCAAGACGGTCAACGTTCCCGAGGACTATCCGTACGCGGACTTCGAGGATCTGTACATGGCCGCGTGGAAGGCAGGTCTCAAGGGCCTCGCCACGTACCGGCCCAATTCGGTTCTGGGCGCCGTCTTGTCGGTGAACACGGAGAACAAGTCCGATTCGAAGAGCGCCCCGAGCGACGTGCACATCGACGAAGCCAACCGCCGGCTGTCGATCCAGTCGCTGCCGATGCCGGTGCTGGCGTCGCTGGTGTGGCCGGGCCGGCCGGAGCTGCCCGGCGGCAATCCCGCATGGACCTTCATGATCCCGCACCCGGGCGGCGAGTTCGCCCTGTTCGTGGGGCACGTGGAAGAAGAAGGCCGGGCGTTCCCGTTCGAGGTCTGGGTGAACGGGGCCGAGCAGCCGCGGGGTCTCGGTGCCGTGGCGAAGTCGTTGTCGATGGACATGCGGGCCAACGACCGGGCGTGGCTCAAGCTCAAGCTCGACGTGCTGGCGATGACGCCCGGCGAGCACTCTTTCATGATGCCGATGCCGCCTTCGGGCGAACGCAAGCTGGTGCCGAGCGTCGTGGCGGGTCTCGCGCACGTCATCCGCTGGCGTTGCGACAAGCTGGGGGCGCTGGACGACAAGGCGCCGGACCTGCTGTCGCCGGTGGGCCGCCCCCACCCCGTGCTCGATGCGATGTTCGCGGTGGATGAACCCAAGACCGGCACGGACGGGACCCTTTCCTGGACGGTGGACATCCAGAACCCGGCGTCCGGCGAGGACTTCGTTCTGGGCGTGAAGGAGATCACGCTGCCCGACGGCGTGACCCGGCCGTATGCGATGTTCCTGGCGGGGCATTACCCGCGCGCATTGGATGGCCTCGCGCGGCTGCTGTCGCTGGACATGCGCGTGATCGATCCGGCGTGGATCGGCATGAAGCTGCGCAAGCTGCTCAACTGGTCCGAGCCGCTGGGGGATTTCATGGCGTTCGTGCCCGGCGAGCGCCGCCAGCAGACGTATCCGTCCACGGTTGCCTATCTCGCGCGGCTGATCGTGCACCGGTACGCGATGCTGGGCGTGCTGGACGAGGACGGCTACCCGCGCAGGGAAATGGGCATCCTCGAAACACCCTGCGACGCCGGCGCACCCAGGGTCCAGGCGGGCGGCCTGTGCAGCGAGTGCGGCAACCAGACGGTGATCAAGAAGGATGGTTGCGATTTCTGCACCGCGTGCGGGGCGGTGGGGAGCTGCGGGTGAACTGAGCGGCGGCGGGGGTCGGCCCGGTCGTGAGTCCGGGCCGGACTCGCTGCCGCTGCCCATCCTCACCTTTCCTCTCCGGCAGCAGGTCCCTTCTCCTTCAGGGAGAAGGACAGGATGAGGGTGGGTCTCCATCGATCGCGCATCGCACTCCTAAGTTTTGACTTCATGCATCCGTTATAAGTACCCTGATCGTCCGGACTATCCCATTTGCATGCTTGCCGGGCATCCACACCAATATCAACGGAGCGAATGATCATGCGGATGAAGATCCTCGTCGCCCTTCTCGCCGCGGCGGCGGGAACCTCTGCCGTAGCCCAGGAAAAAGCGCCCACGGTCAGCCGTCCCAAGGCGCCCGACAACACCGGTCTTTACGTGTTCGGCAGCCTGGGCGTGTCTCAGGGCAACGACAGCAGCGCCAGCCTCGCGCGGGCAGAGAGTGTGGTCGGAGCGCCGCTCACGGCGCAAACGGTCGAGGCCAAGCGGTACAACGGCATGGCTCTCGTCGGCTACCGGTTCAATCAGTACTTCGGCATCGAAGGCGGTTACGGCGATCTCGGCCGGATCACGCTCCGCGCCTCGGGTGCAGGGGGCAACTTCACTTCGGTGACGAAGATTCGCGGTCCCCTGGCCGCCCTGGTGGGTTACCTGCCTGTCAGCGACACGGCGTCCGTCTACGGCAAGTTCGGCTTCGTGTGGGCCCGCAACAAGTACGAAACCGGGGAGCCCTTCGAGGCGAGCACGTCCACCACGCGCTCGTACTGGGGGCTTGGCCTGCAAGTCCACCTCACGCCGAATCTGTTCGGACGGCTCGAGTACACGCGCTTCAACAACCTCGGTTCGACCTACAGCGGTCAGGGCGCTTACAACCACTACGCCGCAGGCGTGGGTTACCTGTTCCAGTAGCGCGAACGGCTGACGGTCGCCGCACGCTGCGACGGCCGTCAGGAAACCCGCTCAGCCTTCGTGCGACGCGGAAGATCCGACCGCAATGTCGTCCGCGTCCGGTACGGGTAGCCGGCCACCGGCCAGCAATGCTTGAATCTGGTTCGCGGGAGCGGGAGGCGCAATGAGGTTGCCTTGCATCAGATGGCAGCCCGCGTGCTCGAGCAGCCGCAGTTGTCGCGGAGTCTCGACGCCTTCCGCCACCACCGCCAGGCGAAGGCTGCGAGCAAGCGAGACGATCGCCGAGACGATCTCCAGATCGTCGGCGTCGTTCTCGATGCCGCGCGTCAGGCTTTCGTCGATCTTGAGTTCGTCGGCTTCGAAGCGTTTGAGATAGCCGAGGCTCGAGTAACCCGCGCCGAAGTCGTCGATCACCAGCCGCACGCCCGCCGCCTTCAGTTGCCCGATGACACCCCGTGCGTGCTCGGCGTTCTGCAGCAGTGTGCTCTCGGTGAGTTCGAGGGACAGCATGCCGGGTGCGAGTCCGAACTCCTCCACCACCTCGGTGACCATGGACACGAGACCCCCATCGGCGAACTGAGCACTGGATAGATTCACTGCGAGCCGTGGCGGGTGGCTTCCCGATTCGCGCCAACGTCTCATCTGCCCGCAAGCCTCCCGGAGCACCTGTCGGCCCAGCGCAACGATGAGTCCGCTGTCTTCCGCCACGGCCAGGAATTCCGCCGGCAGCATCAAGTCGTCCGACACCCGCGGCCAGCGGACGAGGGCTTCGACGCCTTCGATCCGGCCCGTCGCCACGTCGACCTGCGGCTGATAGTGAACGGTGAACCGGCCCGTGGCGAGGTCGCGCCGCATGTCGCGCTCGATCACATGCCGGGTGAGCGCCTCTGCGCCGATGGAACGGGAGAAGAACCGGTAGCGATTCCGGCCTTCCTTCTTGGAGCGGTACATCGCGACATCGGCATGACGCATGAGGGTGTCGTCGTCTTCGCCGTCCTCCGGATACACGGCGATGCCGATGCTCAGCGAGACCTCGATGCGGTGCGTGGCGACATCGATCGGTTCGGCCACCACGCGCAGGATCTTCTCGGCGACCTCCGCCGCATCCGGGGGTGCATCGATATTTCCGAGCAGCACCACGAACTCGTCTCCGCCGAGACGGCAGACGGTGTCGGACTCCCGCAGCAAACCCACCAGCCGTTGCGCGACTGCTCGCAGCAGTCCGTCACCGACGGCGTGGCCGAGCGAATCGTTGATGTGCTTGAAGTGATCGAGGTCGAGAAACATCAGGGCGAAGCGTGACTGCTTGCGTTGTGCGCTGTGGATGGCCTGCACCAGGCGATCCTGCAGCAGAAGCCGGTTGGGCAGATCCGTCAATGCATCGTGCTGAGCGAGGTGAGCCATGCGTATCGCCACGGCGCGCGACTGGCTCACGTCATGGAACACGATGACGGCACCGAGCAGGGTGCCATCCGCGGCGCGGATCGGCGACACGAATGCTTCGATGGGCAACTCATCGCCCGCCCGGTTGACGAGCAGCATCGGCATCGGACCGTCCTGGCCCTTGTCTTCCTCCAGCAGCCGCTGGACCGGATCGGCCAGGGGAGTTCGCGTTGCCTCGTCGATGGCCCTGAAGACCTCGCCGACGGGCTTGTCCTCCGCCTCCGTACGCGTCCATCCGGCAAGCTTCTGCGCCACCGGGTTCAGGTACTTCACCCGTCCGAGGCGGTCGGTGGTGATCACCGCATCACCGATCGAATGCAGGGTCACCTGAAGCAGTTCGTGTTCGGCGGCCAATTGCGCAGCGAGACGCTTCTTGTCCGTGACATCCTCCGCCACGGCGAGGAGCCGGATGACCTTTCCCGATTCGCCGCGTTTTCGCGTGGCAGAGAAGAGCACATCCAGGACCACGCCTCCCCGCGCGACGAACTGGAATTCCTGGTCCTTGCACTGGCCAGTGCGCTTGAGTTCCGGCAGGACGGTCTCGATGGCGTACCGGCGCGAATCCGGCGTCATGAAGTCCACGATTCGCCGCCCCAGGACTTCTTCTTCGCGGAACCCGAGCTTGGAAAGCCACATCTCGCTGACGCTCAGCAGGTGCCCATCCAGATCGAGGGAGTGGAGCATCGCCGGGGTCTTGCGATAGAGCTGCCGGTACCGGGCCTCGTTCACCCCGCGCGACTGCTCCATGGCGACGGAAAGCAGCATCGGCGGTACCACCGCGGCGAGCAGCGGCAGGTAGAACAGCACCTCGTGCCAGTCGGCCGTCGTGGGCGGAGGAACGAAGAGCCCCTGGGACGTCAGCACTCCGGCCGCGAGAGAAGTGAACAGCACCATCGCGCACACGACGATGAAGCGCGTGTGCACGGCTGCCAACACCAGGGGCAGCGACAGGTAGACAAAGGGGAACGGCATGCGGAGCAGTGCGAGAAGCGCGACACCGGCTGCGAGCAGGCAGAACGCGATGGACTCCGCCTTGAACAGGATGCGACGGGAGACGTGCCAGGGGGCCGATTGGAGCGCGAAGCCCAGCGGCAGCAGCGAGCAGCTTCCGAGGACGGAACCCTCGTACCACGACAGCCACACGCGGATGAGCGGTTCCTGATCCTGCGTCCAGAACATGAGCGCCGCCACGGTGGCCCCGGCCATCGGCGGAACCAGCGAACCCACCGCGAGAAAGCGGAAGAAACGGCTGGGGTCGGCAATCATGCGGCGATGCGCGCGTGTGATGCGCAGCAGAGCTGCTCCGGACCACACCTCGACCACGTTGGCCGAGGCGAGTTGGGCCGCGATCCGCAGGGAATCGCCGTACGCGACGTTGGCCGCCACGCAGGCCAGGGCCGTCGCGCCGAGCAGCACGGGCCAGCGTCCGACGGACTGCGACACCACCACCACGATCGCCACGGCGTTCGCGTACCACAGCACGGCGATGCTGCCGGGCTCTCTCGACAAGACGATGCCGGCCACGGCCAGGACGAAATACAGCGCAGCCATTGCAACGACGAGAGAGGGGAGCCGCATCGGCCGGTGTTCCGGACCGATGTCCGGAAGCGATGCGATCTCGCTTGCCGATCCTGCAGCGCGGGAACTCATCACGCTCCCCGCCGGCTTCGCGCCATCGCGCCCGCTGCAGCCAGCAGGGCGGCCATGAACAGCGCAGCGAATGCAATGCGCTCTGTCCAGACATGCCGCGTGTCGCGCGAGGACGGATCGTAGGGTGCGACCCATCTCTCATAAAGACCGCGCCGCTCCTGGGCCGAGATGTTCAGAAGCCCCGCTTCGAGAATCTTGCCGAGTGCAGGCCAGTCGCTGCGATACGCGAAGCACAACTGGTAGTCGAAACCCACCGGTCCGGCGATCCTGAGCCCGGTCAACTGCTCCCGCGCCATGGCGAACCGCACACTCGCGGCGTCGGCGACCACGCCATCCACGCTTCCGGATACGAGTTGCCGAATCCCGGCGGCATCGTTGGCCACGCCGACCCAGGAAACGCCGGGATGCCGTTCGCGGACGAACGATTCCACGGCGTAGCCAGTGCCCACGGCGACACGCCTGCCCACCAACCGGACGAGCGATTCCGGATCCCCGCCGCCATCGCGCACGACCAGAACGGCAGGAACGCTCACATACGGCGGGGTGAAGGACAAGTATTGGGCTCGCTCCGGCGTGGGCCGGAGCGACGACACGAGATCGGCTTCGCGCTGGCGCGCAAGGACCAGGATATCCTGCAAGGGGGCCGTCGGCAGCACGCGGATGTCGAGGCCGCTGCGCTTGACCACCAGCTCCAGGAATTCCCAGGAAAGACCCCCGATCGAACCGTCCGCGCCGGTGAAGATGAAGGGGCCGTAGTCCTGCTCGGGTGCAAAACGGACCGCAGGGGTGTGTCCGGATCCAGTCGCGAAGTTCGGGGGAAGTCTCTGCGGCAGCGAAGCGCGTGGATGCGCTCAGGGCGAGACAGAGCAGAGCACTGTAAAAAAAGGAAGGAATCCAGCCGTGACTCGTGCAGCGCTGCCCCGGGGCTCCATGCAATCGACTCTGGAATGCCGGCACCGCTGTAACGGGAAGCCGGACGCGGCTAGGGAGTTCCATGCCCCGACCCACGGTGAATCACGACCCGGCGACTGTACTGCAATTGCCGGCGAACCGATACGCGCGCCCTGTCCTGGCGCGTGCTCAGTGGATCATGGAGGCGGAGGGTGCGTGAACGCTCCGGTCGCTTTCGCCGGGCCGCGTCGACACCGCGTCTTCGAGGGAAGGCATGGGGTCTCGCCGCAGGGTGAACGTGAGGACGGCCCCGCCCTCCGGCGAGTTCTCCGCACGGATCGTACCGCCATGTTGAGAGATGATCTCCTTGGTGATGGCAAGGCCCAGCCCGGTGCCCCCTGCACCGCTTTTCGTCTTGCTGCTCTGGACGAACTTGTCGAAGATCTCGTCAAGCTCGCCGGACGGAATGCCGATGCCCTGGTCGATCACCTGCACGGCGAGCGCATTCACGACCCCGGTGTCGTCCGACCTGCGGCCGGCAGGGAGCGCGTGCTCAGTGATGCGGATGCGGATCTTCTTGCCGGCGGGCGTGAACTTCAGCGCATTGGAAAGCAGGTTTCGCATGACCTGGCCCATGCGCATCGGGTCGCACCATGCCGTGAGGTCCTTGGTCCGGTAGTCCTGTTCGACCACGAGCCCGGCCTTGGAGAAGACCATCTCCATTTCCAGCAGCACGCCATTGATGACGGTACCCAGATCGGCCTGCATGAATTCGTAGTTCATCTTGCCCGATTCGAGCTTGGCGAGATCGAGCAGGTCGTTGAGCAGACCGAGGAGACGCCGCCCGCTCTGGTCGATGCGCGACAGATAGCCTTCGATCTTGTCCGGCATCGCCTTGCCGCTCGCCATCTTGTCGAGCCCCAGCTTGGAGAAGGAGAGGATGGCGTGCATGGGCGTGCGCAGCTCGTGCGACATGTTCGCCAGGAATTCGGACTTCGCCCGGTTGGCCGCCTCCGCGCTTTCCTTGGCGTGGACCAGTTCCCATGTCCGCTCGGACACGAGCTGCTGCAGATTGTCCCGTGCCCGCGCAATTCATCATGGATGCGCACCTCGTCGGTGATGTCGCGGCCCACGCCGCGATACCCGACGAACTGTTTCACGGAGTCGAATATCGGCTCCCCCGAAATGCTCACCACGCGAATGCCCCGGCTCGTCGTGAAGCGGCAGACAAGATCGCGGAACGGTTCGTGTCGCGAAACGAGGGCCTTGTGCCTGGACCAGTCCGGATCGTCTTCGGGCGGCATGACATTGCCGCATTCCCAGCGGCGCTTGCCAAGCGTCTGTTCCAGAGCGTCCACCGCATTGCCGGTGGCGCCATCCGACACCAGGGTGAAGCGGAACTCCGCATCCTGTTCCCAGAACCAGTCGGACGACAGTGCCGCAAGTTGGCGGAACCTGGCTTCGCTGCGCCGCATGGATTCCTCGGCCACGCTGCGCTCGTCGTTCAGGTTTGCGCTCTGGACGGCCAGGGCGAGCACGTCGCTGACGTCCGCCAGCATGCGAACTTCCGCCTCCGACCAGTGGTAGACCATGGGCACCGCCACGCTCAGCGCACCGAGCCGCTTGCCGGACTGCACGAGGGGCAGCAGCACGAGACTCGAGACCTGCCGGTCCTTCATGAGAACGGAGACGGCCTCCCGCTGGTCGGTCCGCGCGACGTCGTTGATGACGATGGCGCGGTCGGCACCGTCGGCATCCCGCAGAACCTCGTCCGCATCGAAGGCGTGCCCCACGATGTTGTCCATGTTGGGGGGCGCACTGCAAACGGTGGCCGTCAGCAGATTGTTGGAGCCCGTCCAGTAGGTGATCCTGCTGGCCGGATAGAGGGTCTGGAGGTCGTCGACGGTCTTCTCGATGACGTTGTACACATGATCGCCCGCGGTGATCCGCCCTGACACCGTGTTGACCATCTGCAGCCGCAATTCCCTGTCCTTGAGCGCCTGCTCCGTGCGCTGGCGTTCCTCTTCGGTATGCGTCTGGCGGATCGCCAGAGTCAGGTAGTCGCCGACTTCGCCTATGGCCTGCTTCTCCTGCCGCGTCCAGCCATGGGGAACAGGCGCTTCGATGATGAGCAGCCCGATCGGATCGCCGTTGTGTCTCACCGGCACCACGACGAGCGACCGCGAATCGAAGAAAGTCTCGGGCGGCAGCGTCACGTTCGCAGAGGCGTTCGCCAGATCGTCGGAAGCGAAACAGTCGCTGCCCGTCACGACAGACAGGGGGTCGGGCTGGTTCCATGCCGCGGCGTAAGCCTTGTCCGTTGCCGCCGGACGCCCGGCCGGCGCCGCGAATACCGGCTTGTCGCCCGAGTCGTCCAGCCACACGAAGGTGGCCTGGCCGAAGGGGAACGTTCTGCAGAGCTGATCGACAGTCGTCTGCAGCACGGTGTCGAGGGAGTCGTCCCTGGCAATCGCTCCGGCGATCGCATTCACCAGCTGGAGCCTGCTCTCGTTGGTGGCAAGCGCCTTCTGCACCTCCTTCAGCCGGCTGACATCCGTCATGAGGCTGACGAGATACCGACTTCCGTCGGGTAAGGTCACCGCCCGCTTGCTCTTGTACCAGGTGACTTCCTGTCCTCCGGGAAGGACACGGCGATCCTCGAAATGATGGGCCGCGCCGCTGGCGAAGACGAGGTCGTCTTCGGCGAAGTGCGCGGAGCGCTGTTCGGGGTTCTCCTCGAGATAGCGGCCGATGGTTCCGATCGGTTCCTCGCCGTCCATTCCGATGAGTGCGTTGGATGCCGAGTTGCTCAGGACGAACCGGTGCTGCCGGTCCTTCACGAACAGCGGGTTCGGGATCGCCTCGACGATGGCGTGCAGGAATTCCTTCTGCCGCGATGCTTCCCGTTCCGCTTGCTTCATGCGTGTGACGTCCGTCATCACGCCCAGGACTGCGGGGCTTCCGTCGGGAAGATCGACGCGCAGCTTGCTCTTGAGGACCCAGCAGGTATTTCCCTGTCTGTCCTGCAGCTTGTCTTCCAGGTAGATGTCCTCGCCTGCCAGGCAGGCCCTGTCCTCCGCCAGATCCCGCTCCGGCAACTGCGAGCCGGCACCCACGTCGGTCGGCGTGCCGACGACCCGGGAGCGATCCAACCCCGTGAACTCGCAGAAAGCACGATTCATGAGATACCAGCGGTTCTCCGAATCTCTCACGAATACCGGGTTCGGCAGACGGTCGAGGATCTTCTCGAAGAACTGACGTGACCTCAACACGGCCGTCTCGGCGTTCTTCCGGTCGGTGATGTCGAAGGCGAACGACACCACATAGCGGCTGCCGTCGGACAAGGCGATCAGATGCTTGCTATTTCGGATCCACGCATCGCTTCCGCGAATCGTGGGAACGGGCAGTTCCTCGGGCTCGAATGGCTGTCCCGAGAGCAAGACAGCATCCTCGTGGCGGAACTTGGCAGCAAGGTCCGGCCCGAAGACCTCGACGTCACCCTTGCCAAGTATCTCTTCCCGGCTGTAACCCGTGTAGCCGACGGTCGCCTTGTTGACCGTGACGAAGCGGCTGTGTTCGTCCTTGACGAAGACGTTGACCGGCAGGGCGTCGAGAATGGCGTTGAGAAATTCGCGCGCCCGCTCGCTTTCCACCGCGGCCCGCTGGAGCTGTTCGGACCGGTCGCGCAGGTCTTCCGTCATGGTCTGCGCTAGTTGTACCGCCCACTCGTTGCGCCGTGCCAGAGACAGAAGGAAACCGAAGAGTCCGAAACTGGCGATGATCCCGACGATCAGTGCCGCGTTGCGCTCCAGACTCGCATTGCCGGCCACGATCGACGAACCGGCCTGCAATTCGATCGTCCAGGACTGGCCGCCAATCCGGACTTCGCGGGCGGCCTTGGCCACGATGCGATCATTGCGCAGCCCGTCGTTGACGAAAAGCGGGCTCTTCGGCCAGCCCTTCGCGTCGCGAACCACGACCTTGAGACCTTCCTGCGGTTTGCCCAGAACGGCTTCCAGCACGTCGTCGATGTGATGCGCCAGGTACACCCAGCCGACGATCGCGGATTCTCGCTCGGCCACCGTGTCGATGGGCTGGCCCTTCCGGTACACCGGGGCCACGATGAGATGGCCGGGATCGGTGCGTGGATTCGAATCGGTGAGAAGAGCGACCGGCACGGTGGCCCTGACATCGCCTTGCCGCATGGCCTCGATCAGCGCCCGCCGCCTCGTCTCGATCGCGAGGAGGTCGCGGCCGAACAATGATTCGGGCACCGACTCCATGGGCTCCGTGAGCACGACCGGACCGTACAGTTCCCGCCGGCCGCGCGGTTCGATGTGATAGTCCAGATGACCCTGGGCGCGCATCCAGGCGATGTGCGAATCCTCTTCACCGGGCCGCACGGCACGCAGCAGCCCGACGATGTCCGTGCCGGGGTAGTGCTTGTGCATGTCGAACCGGCTGACGTAGTGGCGCCAATCGGCGACCGTGACCTCGGGTGACAGCGCGATGAATTCCGCGACGCTGGTGAGGAATGCTTCGTATGCCCGTGCACGTTCTTCCACGCGACGCACGGCTTCGTCGGCACGTTCCTCCAGACGGGCGCCCACGGCGCGCTCGAAGCTTTCGTTGGACGTGTGCCACCACCAGACCAGCAGCCCGAGGCATGAGGCCAGGAGCAGGACGGGAATCCGCTTGCCCTTTCCGGAAAGGGGGTCGGCACTCTGGGATGTGGCGGGAGCGGGCAAGGTCATGGCCGGCTCGTGGCCGACGCGAAGGAAGACAGCGGACGTAACGGCAGCGCCATGCCCGTCTTGAGCATGACGTTCCGTTCGCATGCATGCGCCACGGGAGTCCGTCGTTGCGGCCGGGGCGAGAAGGGTCCCATCGTCGACCCGCCCGATGTGCCAGGGCTGCGCTTGCCAAGCGAGCGCAAGACCCCGGCGGCGTCATGTTCCGGTCACAAGGCCGGAATACCGTCGGGGGTCGGGCAATTCCCGGCCGGAAGACGGCACAGTTCTCGTGCCTGCCTCCGAGGCTTGGCTATCTGCCCGGCATCCGCTCGACCTCCGCGCGCCTGGCACCTGCTTCGATGGACAGTCCGCGAGCGCGAGCCGCCTCTGAAACAACATCGAAGGAGATCCCATGAAAGTCCACCCCCTGGTCGCAGCCACGCTCTGCGCTCTGGCCGTTTCGACGGCCCATGCCGCACCGACCTTCGTCAATGGCATCACGATCCCTGGAAATTCGCTCGACTTGAGCGGCGGCACGTCGGTCAACGACGGCCGGGTCGGCTTCTTTTCCGACATCTACTACGACCCGAACCGGAACGAGTGGTGGGGTCTTTCCGACCGCGGCCCCGGCGGCGGCACGCTGAACTACGACACGCGTGTCCAGAAGTTTGCGATCGACATCGATCACGCGACGGGCGCGATTTCCAACTTTCGCATCACGCAGACCATCGTCTTCAGCGCTGGCGGCAGTTCCATGAACGGGATCGCACCGTCGCCGACCAACGTGCTGGGCAACGCGTTCGATCCCGAGGGATTCGTGGTCAATCCGTTGAATGGCAACTTCTTCGTGTCCGACGAGTACGGTCCGTCGTTGTACGAATTCGACCGTGCCGGAGCACTGGTCAAGAAGTACACGACGCCGTCCAATCTGGTTCCGAGAAACTCCGGGACGGGGACGGCGAACTATGCTTCCGATGCGGGCAACAACGCCGGCAAGAGAACCAACCGCGGATTCGAGGGCCTTCCGGTGAGCGCCGACGGCAAGTACGTCTATGCCATGCTGCAGAGCCCCACGCTGGACGAAGGCGGTGCTGCTCAGACGGGTTCGTTCGCACGCATCGTCAAGTTCGACACGGCTTCGGACTCGGGCGAGGCGGTGGCGCAATACGCCTACCAGATGGACAGGACGGGACAGGGTCAGGGCATCTCGTCGCTGGTGGCGCTCGACGACACGCAGTTCCTGGTCCTGGAACGCAACAACCGCGGCGTCGGCGTGGGTGCCGCCCTGGCAACGGCGGACAAGGCGGTCTATCTGATCGACATTGCCAATGCAGACGACGTCACGTCGATTGCCCTTCCTGCTTCCGGCACGACCCTGCCAGCCGGAGTGGATGCGGTGACCAAGGTCTCGAAGTTCATCGACCTTGACGCGAACACGTTGGCGGAACTGGGGGGCAAGTCTCCCGAGAAATGGGAAGGCCTGGCGATCGGTCCCAAGCTGGCCGATGGCAGCTACCTCATCCTGGCCGGAACGGACAACGACTACAGCGTCACCCAGGACCTCAGTACGAACGACCAGTTCGACGTTTACTTCCGCTTCGGTGACGACGATCCGTTTGACTCGTCGATCCAGTGCCCTCTCGGAGAGACGACGGGATGCACGGGAGCAGCTTCGAGCGTTCCGGGCGACGGAACCTACAAGCTTCTGCCGGGTGTGCTGCATGCCTACAAGGCAAGTGCTGCAGATCTCGCCATGTACACCGCACCGGTGCCCGAACCGGAGACGTACGCGCTCTTCCTGGCCGGGCTCGGGCTGCTGGGAGTCTGGTCGAAACGCCGTTCGCGCAATTGATCCGGAACGGCAGAACCGCTTGTCGAAAGGCCGCCTTGCGCGGCCTTTTCTTCATCTCCGGCGCTGCCACGCCGGAGACTTCGTGCCCGATGGGATCGGGTCGATTACTTGCCGCTGATGGAGCGCTTGAGAGCGACACCAGCCGTGAACTTCGGCACCTTGCGGGCAGGGACCTTGATGGCTTCACCGGTGGCGGGATTGCGGCCCTTGCGGCCGGCGCGCTTCACGACTTCGAACTTGCCGAAGCCGGTGATGTTGACGTCCTCGCCTTTCTTGATCTTCTTCTCGATCAGATCCAGCATCGATTCGAGATAACGACGGGATTGACTCACGGACATATCGTTTTCCGTGGCCAGCGCTTCGATCAATTCACCCTTGTTCAACTCTGTAGCTCCTTCTTTTGTTGCCGACAAAGTTTGAAGGCTACCCAAAACAACGAGTGAAATAAAGGGCTGAAACGGCAACATACCCGGATTGCATGGCCCGGAACGCCACCTTCGCTTCGCAAACGGTCAGGACACCGATTCGAAGTGATCCGCAAGCGTTCGTGTCTCAAGGCCGTGACGGGTTGCCCGCCCCCGCATCGAGAACGGCGATGCAGTACCAGTCGCGATGATCGGTGAACGTCTCGTGCAGCCGAAAGCCGGCGCGTCCGGCGAGGTCGTCGATCATCTCGACGGTGTATTTTTGCGATTGCTCCGTGTAGATCGACTCCCCCGCCTCGAAGCGAAACTCTGTTCTCAGCCGTGCGCTCGCGACCGTCTGCCGTCTCGCGCTCACGAGAAAGCTGCGCGCTGCGCCGTCGAGCGGCGAGTAGGTCGCGTAGTGATCGAACTGCGCGAGATCGAAGTCCATGTCCAGTTCACGATTCAGCCGGGCGAGCAGATTGAGATTGAATCGCGCGGTCACGCCGGCGCTGTCGGCATACGCGGCGTGGACGATGCGAGGGTCCTTCTGCAGATCCAGTCCCAGCATCAGCAAGTCACCGCGGGAGAGCTTCGAACGAATCCGCCGCAGCAATGCCACGGCGCGGTCATCTGTCATATTTCCCATGTTGCTGCCCAGCAGCGCCACGACCGCACGATGGCCGGTGCGCAACGCAGGCCACTGCGCGAAGTAGTCTGCGCAAAGAGGCACCACGGCAAGGCCCGGCAGTTCAGCCGCGAAGCGCAGTTGCAGCTCGGTCAGCGCCAGTTGCGACACGTCGATCGGATGAAACTCGAGATCCGGCGCGCATGCCATGAGAGCACGGCATAGCAGCAATGTCTTGGCGCCATCGCCGCTGCCGAGTTCCACCAGGTCGACAGGCGCGTTGCCTTCCGCCAGAACCTGCGCGATCCGGCTGGCCTGGGTCTCGAGAATTTCGCGCTCCACTCGCGTGAGGTAGTACTCGGGCAACGTGGAGATGCGCTGGAACAGGCGCGATCCCTGATCGTCGTAGAAGTACACCGAGGACAGCCATTTCTGCCGGGCGCTCAATCCTTCGGCCACGTGCCGTGCAAGCGATTCGTCGCATGCGGGGCCGGAAGCCTGACCCGTAGCGACGGAGAACAGTTCGTCGCGTCCGTCGGGCGCGTTCATCGGCTTGCCGCTCCGGGATCGCGGGCAGGGCGAATGCCCGTGTACTGCCAACGCAAGTGGGGATGGAAGAAATTCCGGTAGGTGCTTCTCGCGTGACCGGGAGGGGTGGCGAAGGAGGCTCCCCGCAGCGTCATCTGATTCACCATGAATTTTCCGTTGTACTCGCCCACGGCCCCCGGGGCCTTGGAGAAACCGGGATAGGGCAGATACGCGCTTGCGGTCCATTCCCACCGTCTTCCCCAAGGCAGGAGGGATGCGAGCGCCTCCCATTCGAACTCGGTGGGCAGGCGCCACCCTGCCCATTGGCAGAAAGCACTCGCTTCGTAGTAGTTCACGTGAGTCAACGGCGCGAGCGGATCCACGAGTCGGATGCCTGCCAGCGTGTAGTGATCCCGGCGCGACGCTCCGGAAGTGTCGATCACCCAGTAGTCCGGCGCTCGCACGCCATTGGTTCTCACCCAGTCCCACCCTTCCGCATGCCAGAACTCGAAGCGCTGGTAGCCGCCGTCCGCGATGAACTCGAGGTACTCCCCGTTGGTCACGAGCGCTGTTCGCAGTTCGACCGGCGGAACGATGGTCTCGTGCCGCGGACGTTCGTTGTCGAAGGCAAAGGAGGCGCCGTTGTCGCCGATGGCGCACGTCCCTCCCGGCCAGGCGACCCAGCGGGACTCGCCGGACTCGACCGCGTGTTCCCCTTCCACGTCCAGTTCTCCCAGGGAATCGGGATCGTAGGAAGGGGCGAGGGGATTGCACGCGAGAATGGCCTTGATGTCCGTGACAAGCAGTTCCTGATGCTGCTGTTCGTGCTGCAGACCCAGTTCGCACAACGTGGCGGCGGATTCTTCGCACGGATGGCCCAGGAGCACTTCCATGGCGGCGTCCACGTGAGCACGATAGTTCATGATCTCCGTCACGGTCGGGCGGCTCAACGTGCCGCGACGCGCCCGCGGAACGCGGTCGCCCACCGTGTCGTAGTAGCTGTTGAAGAGAAAACCATAGCGTTCGTCGAACACCTCGTACCCCTGTAGATGGGGACAGAGCACGAACGTCTCGAAGAACCAGGTGACGTGGCCCAGATGCCATTTGGGCGGACTGACGTCGGGCACAGGCTGCGGGACATGATCTTCCGTCGCTAGCGGTGCGCAGAGCGACTCGGTGCGTTTGCGCACGGTGCGGTAACGCTCGAGAAGGGACGGACGACGAAAATGTGGTGCGTTCATGACCCAACCCTTTCGGTCTTGGCGCGGTGGAGGTCGGCCAGGGGCAGTCGGTGTGCCGGCATGGCGCCGGGACTGCGTCTGCGGCCGGCCAATGGGCGGCTGCGTCCGATCTGCATGCGGGGAACACAACCCGAATGCTGTGACGCTGCCGGCGGTCGAGGGTTCGTCGGCCTGGGCTCAAAAGCACTCGAAACCGTCGAGCGGGTTTACATCCGATCGGCTCAATGTACAAAAAGCTCGACGAATCAGTGCATCGCGGAATTCGCCCGGATCTTGCAGGGACTTGACGCGCCCACGGCCGCCGCCCAAGGACGGCCGCTCTGATCGGAAAAGAAGAATCCAGGAGCCTTCATGCGATCCATCGCCTTCACCGCCCTTCTCGGTCTTGCAATCGCCCTGCCTGCCGCCGCAGTTCCCGTCACCGTCACGCAAACCCTCGACTTCCAGTCGGTGCAGCCGTTCGGCACGTTCAGCCAGGGGACGTACACGGCACCGGCCTGGGCACCCGCGTTTCCCTTCACGAATGCAAGTCAGATCACCGGCATCAAGTTCACTTTCTCGACAGACGACGAAGACTTCACCAACGCGGCCCTGTTTCCCACCAACGACGGCGGCGGAATTCCCGGACTGGAAATCGGGGTGATACGTGAAGACGGTCCCGGAAGGCTCGCGCTCGCATCGATCAACGCGGCCGCGCCCGACCTCGCGCTCAACCTCGGTCTGCCGGATTCGCAGTCGGTCCGAGGCTGGCTGATGGACGGTTCGCTGACGGTGAGCATCGGCGCCTTCACCAACTTCGCCAGCGCGGGGTACAGCACGGACCTCACATTGAACGCACCTTCCCGGCTGCTGCTGACGATCACCGGCGACGTGCCACAGCGCGTGCCCGAGCCAGGTCCCCTCGCGCTTCTTGCTGCCGCCGTGCTTGCAGGCTTCGGCGTGTCGAAGCGCTCCGCCCGCCGCTGAGTTCCAGTTCCGCTGCCGGCAGCGCCCCCGGGGCGCGAGACCGGCAGTCGCTGCAAGAGCATCTGACTTCCCTGCCCGGGTCCACCCGGGCGGTCACTCGTGCCGCGACAACCGGGAGTCAGGCAGGAGTCCGACAAGTGGCGTGAAGCGGAGCTTGCACTACGATGCGGGCTGCGCTTCCCAAAACTCGTTCCAATGCCGCCAGCCATGACCAGCCTCCGGCACCGCGTGCCCTCCCTTCTGCGCTGGGCACTGTCAGCAGTCGTTGCCCTCGTCTCCGGATGCGGTGTCGGACAGCGGTCCGAGCCGCTCACCACCGAGACGTTCGCGCACGGTCCCTTCGAGATCGTCGCCACCGGAAAACGCATTTCTTCCGGTGCGTTCCCCAACAACAGCGGCAATCCCTTCACCACCATGGAAGTCACTGCGTTCGGCGTGCGCTTCGGTGGCAAGGAAGTTTCGGTACCGGGCGTGGGATCGAGGTTCTGGCGCGTGCTGCGGGTGATGGACGCACCGGAGCCGTCCCTGATCGTTTCCACCACCGACTTTCATCTGCTGACCGCCACGGGCAACGATCTTTCGGTGCGCTCGTTCGGCACTCCCAGCACCAACATGGCGGAGATGCAGTGGCTCGATGCCGCGGGCGGGCAGCCGGGACCGGTCCGCGCCTATGGGATCGAGAAGGTGGGGGCTGACGATGGCACGGTGCTTCAGGGGGGACGGTGGCTCAGGCTTTCCTACCATACCGTTCTGGACATCAAGACGCTCACCGCATATCCGGTCCGGCCCTGGGTCTCGGACAATCCGAACCGGCCGGCGGAACTCAACGCCGGGGGCATCCAGGCTCGCGCGTTCTCGCCGGGCCAGACCCAGTTCGTGGCACCGGCCACGGGCCGCGACGATGATGGTGCCGGCGCCCCCTACGACGCGCTCGTGGTGGTGGACATTCCGACGGGCAATGCCTACGCGGTGCCCATCCATCGACGGACGAGCCGCTACGCGGACCACCAGGACATCGATGCCGCGTGGATCGCCCACTATTTCGAATGGCGCCGGGAGTCCGACGGACACGAGAAGCTCGTGCCGAGAAAGGCGGTGAAACAGCTGCCCTGGAAAGGCCGCTTCGTGAACTTTGGCGACCGGATCGAGTACCGCGTGCCGCAAAGCCGCCCCGAACTGGGCGAAGCGCTGCGGAATCACCTGATGGAAAGGATGGGCGCGAAGGTCGCACCCGACTGGATAGATCCGCGGAAGACCAGCGGAGACACGTTCACCTTGCCCGGGTGCGATCACGTCATCGCGCTCTCGGTGCAGGGGGATCACGTGGGTCTGTTCTCTCCACAACCCAAGACGCCGCCATGGGTGCGGTGCCAGGATTCGCTGCGGAAGATCGGGGAGAGCGTCGACGCCGAGCTGGCGACCGGCAAGTGGGACGATCTGTTCGCGGTGGACTGAAGGGAGGGTTGCGGCGGACGGAACTCGGCCTCAACCAGGCATCGCTGCCACGGAGGCCCTTCTCGGAATGGCCAGCGCAAGATGCAGCGCGACCACGACGAGACCGATGGCGCATGCCGTCGATGAGCCCGCGTCTCCCAGCACCGCACGGACGCCCAGCAAACCCCCCCCGATCGCCAGACCCGAGACGGTCTCCTTCAAGAGCGGAACCGCGACGTCTCGAATGCGTGCCCCTTCGGCGACGATCAGCGATGCCGAGTAACCCAATGTCAGGATGGCTCCCGTAACGCCGTAGGCGAGCACGCCCGCGAACGGGCCGACCGCGTTTCCCGCCCATAGAAGCGCGACACACCGCGAGGAGGCCAGCGCCACGTTGAAGACAAGCTCGGCACGCTGCCAGTGCCGAAGCACGACAAGCGACGGGAGATGCGATCCGACGATCGCCGCGAGGACGGAGGGAACGAGCCAGCGTGCGAACTCGCCTGCGAGGGACCACGTTTGACCGAATGCCACTGAAAACAAGTCGGGGGCAAGGGCGGCGAACACGATGGCAGGAACCGTCCCCATGCGCACGAGCGATCGGTACACGGAATACGCCAGGGCGGCAGTGCGGCCCTCACGCTCTGCATCGCGCATTCGTGCGACGAACGACTGCTCGATGGCCTGCGACACGAGATGCGCCGGGCCCACGGTCACGAGGAAGGCAAGACTGTAGAAGCCGACGGCATCGACCCCGAACGACGCGCCGACGATAAGCACGGACAGTTGCTGACCGAGGATGTTGATGATGGCCGACCAGGAAGAGATCAGCGGCAGCCGCCGGTGTCTCTTCGTCGCAGCGACGAGATTCGGCCACGACACCCGGCGCATCGGCGGTCCGAGATCCGTTCGCCCGCAAAGAACCAGTCCTGCGGCCACGCGTGCAGCCACCAACCCAAGTGCGAGGCCCGACTGCAACATGCCCATCAGGCCCACTGCCGTCTGAACCGACACCTGGACCAGGCCCTGGCAGATCCGGCTCGCGGCAATGCGTGCAAATGCGCGGCGGCGCGTGTGCCACCCGGCAAGCGCGAGCGCAGAGCCGCTGGCGAACGTGGCGACGGGCAGGAGCCAGGTCAGATGGCGGATGGACGAGAGCCGAAGATTCGAAACCGCGAAGTCCTGCGTCCAGTGCAGTACGATCGCGAGCAGCACCGCGACTGCTCCGGAGGAAGCAATCGACACCGCCACCAGGGATGCGGCATCGAGATCGTCGTCGGCAACCGGAATCGCAAGGTGATAGCGCAAGGTGCAGAAAGAAAGCGAGATGGCCAACACGGCCTCGAAGAGGCCGAGGACACCGAACTGGCCCGGGTCGAAGATACGGGTGAGAAAGGGATAGGCCGCGAACGCTACCAGCGGACCGATGGCCGATGCGCCGGCGAGCAGACCGACGTGGCGGAAGAACCGGGGTTCGTGGGGAATTCCGTTCGGCATGAGCCAGGAAAGGTCTGATCAAAGTACGGCTGACGAGGACGCAGTGATGACACGAGACGACCGCAAGGCAACGGCGGGGAGCGAGCGCCCGTGGTCTCTACTATTCCTTTTCGGTCTCGCGCTGGCAATACTGGCCGCCGGCTACGCCGTTCATGAACGCTTCGAATCGCTCGACCGCTGGCGGGCGGAGCCCGAAGCGTACTTCGCGCACGGCGTCCCCGTGATGACGACACCGGACGCGTACTACTCCTTGCGTCTTGCCAGGAGCACGCACGACGGGACGTTCGTGCCGCATGCCGATGATCCGCTTCGGCACTACCAGAGACTGCAACGGCCGCGCGACGCATCGGAGTATCTTCCGGCCGCCGCCCCGTTGGACTGGGAACCGCAGAGAACTCCACGACAAATGCCCTTGCTGGCGGGCCTGATCGTCGCAGCCATTCCGTTCGCGGGCAGCACCGAACGGGCCGGTCTTCTGCTCACACCGGTGCTTGCGAGCCTGTTCGTGCTTCCGCTGTTTGTCTACGCGTGGAAGATCGGAGAGCCCGCCGCCGGCCTGCTGGCCGCACTCACGGGTGCTTTCGCCCCGGTCTATCTGTCCCGCACGCAGCTGGGGTTCGTCGATACGGACTGCCTCAATCTCTTCTTTCCGTGGCTTGCCTCACTCGCGATCCTGAGCATCGACCGGTCTGCGCGCTCTTCGCGGGTATGGCTCACTTCTGCCGTACTGGGCCTTGTCCTCTATCTGTATTTCCGCTGGTACGAGAAGGCCGCGATATCGGCCTTGTACTGGACCGCGCTGGTTTCGTGGCTGCTGTTGCAGCGCCGGGGCTGGCGGGAAACTGCCTTGGCGGTGCTCTTGTGCGTGGCATTCAGCCATCCGGTGCAGCTGGCCCTGTGCGTTGACAACGCTGCCAACCTGCTCGGCCGGTACTTCAGCCGAAGTGCCACACCCGACGGCGCATCCATGGTGGATGCCCTTTTCCCCAACGTAATGGAGACCGTCGGCGAGCAGCGTGGTGCACGGGGCTTGGCGGCGATGGAAATGGTCCTGGGCCATGGGTTCCCGGGAACCCTCGGCCTTGTGGGTTTCGCCGTGTGGGCAACGAGGCGATGGCGCGACAGCGTTCCACTGTTGCCCATCCTCGCCATGGGTGCCTTCACGTTCGTGAGCGGTGCGCGCTTTTCGATGTATCTGGCGCCACTGGCCGGGTTCGGGCTCGGCCACCTGATCACGGTCGCCGTCCGCCCGCTCGTCGGTCGCCTGGCGAAGGGAACTGGCTCGGCGTCCAGCGTGCGTGGCAGCGCCACCCCCGGTACAGCCGAATTCCTGGCTTCCCTGGCCTTGGGAATCCTCGCGTTCTTCCTGTGGCTGCAGCCCTCGATGGCACGCGCCACACCGCAGAGCGTGCCGGCAATACCGGCCCAGGACCTTCTCGCGATCAAACGGGCGGCGGGGCGCATGCCGCCCGGCGCCCGTGTCTGGACGTGGTGGGACAGAGGATTCGCCTACTCCCACGTGGCGGGCTGGACGGTCTATCACGACGGCTCGGCGCAGTACACGCCGCAGACCCACTTCATTGCGGACTCTCTGACAGCGCCCCGCCAGGACAGGCTGCATAGGGTCATGGCGACGGTGGACAAGATCGGGAACAAGGGCATCGTTGCGCGGGCCACCCGATTCTCCACGAGGGAAGACCTGCTGGACGCGTTGGCGACACCCGATCCCGGTCAGCCTGCGCGCGCCGATCAGTTCGTCGTGTTCTCC
Organism: Betaproteobacteria bacterium; assembly: GCA_016713305.1. Lineage (NCBI taxonomy): Bacteria > Pseudomonadati > Pseudomonadota > Betaproteobacteria > Betaproteobacteria bacterium. The sequence goes on along the minus strand of JADJPK010000022.1, from coordinate 31,024 downwards.
TCCGACATGCTCCGCTCCGCCGACGCGATCCGCCACGTGGCCGGACGCTCCCTCCGGAATCGCGCCGGCATCCCGCAGGCGTATCTCCCGATGCTCTGTTCCGCTTTCAGGAACCACCAGCTGGACTGCGACGGCGGGAACGTGGATCTGGACGCCGGCCGGTTCAGCCAGGGCCGAACGATACGTCGGCTCGACGTGATCGACGATGGAGCCGTGGTCAAACGGGTCGACTTTCCTCACGATTCCGATCTCGTGCTGGAGGTCGTGATCGGATCTGACCGGAAGATCCGGGTATTCGTCCTTCCGTCCGAGTTGTACGAATCCAACCTCAACCGGATGTTCCTCCTCGGCGAGTACGACCACACGCTGTTCGAGGAGGTCTATCAGGAGGTGCCGACGCTGCGTGTGTACCGGCGTTTGCCCGGCGCCACCACCGAATAGCCGGTTCGACAGTCCCCAAAGTGTCGAGGCCACTTACACCGCGCCCGGTGTCCTCGAACGTCGATGAAAAAACCCCCGACACATCCATGACTTGGCCGCGTGCGTGCGATTCTTGCAGTCTCGACGCGATCGACTTGAACGGCCTGATTCCAGGTCCCGCCGAAGCAACAACGAGAACAAGGAAGGAGTATTCATGTTGAATGCAGCCCGTTCGATGCAATGGCAGGCCAAGGTCCTGGCCACTGTCCTGATCGCTCTCGGCGCGGCCACGTCGGCCACCGCAGCGCCTATCACCACGACGCCTCAGGTCTTCGATTTCTCCCTCGCCCAGACGAACCAGGTCGATCCGTTCGCCGTCCAGCCTTACACCGCGACCACCTTGCACTCCTTCAACGAGTTCGACGCCGGACTCGGGACTCTCCAGCAGGTCATCTTCCGGTGGCGATCCACCTTGTTGGCCAGCAACACGGGCGAGTTCGACGATGAGACTGCGACCATCAACGGTACAGCGGAGGCCGACCTGGTGGGATTGGGAGACCTCTTCAGCAGTCCGTTCTCGGCATCGGCATCCCCCCCCGGAAATCTGACGGCCAGCGTTTCGCAGGCGGTCGACGGCAGCCGTGTGTACTCCGCTTCGGGCGATCTCGCGCACTTCATCGGAACAGGAACGTTCGACACTCTGCTTACCCTGTCCGTGTTCAACACGCCCGACAACAACTCTTCCACGATGCACGCCAATTGGGGCCAATCGACGAACCTGGGCCGGCTGACGGTCGAGTACGTCTACGACCGGCCCGTGACTGGCCAGATCCCGGAACCCGGAGTGCTCCTGCTGGGATCGGTGGCAGCGCTCGCGTTCGGATTGACGGCGCGCCGCAAGCGCAAGACGCCGCACTGAACCTGTCGGGACGAGATCCTCGAAAGGCACGCCACGGCGTGCCTTTTTCGTTGTTGGCGTCGGAACACTCGCGCTCGAGGCCGATCCGGATAGACATCGGCTGCCGCGAATTCCGCGGCAGCGTGCAACGGCCCCCTTACGAGTTCGACCCGGGAAGGTCCCTTCTCATGCAGACGGCCGTGGCCGGACACAGCGCCCTGAACTGCAGCGTGCCTTGGATCTCGGCAGGCATCTCGTCTCGGGAACAGATGGAAAATCCCGCGCGCTCGAAGTACTCACTGGCCGTCGTGGTCATGAGGTAGAGACGGCGAACACCGGCCCGGGCCGCGCGCTCGGCGATCCTCGCTCCCAGTTCCGCGGCCACACCGCGATTCCGGCACTCCGGCCGCACGCACAGGGATCGCAGCAGCGCCACGGTACCCAGCGGTTCTATCGCGATGCAGCCGACGAGGACGTCGCCCTGCGTCGCGACGATGAAATTCCCGATGTGCTGCTCGATGTCCTCCACGGGCAGATCGCTGTCTGAGAGAAGGCGCCGGATTTCGAGAAGGTCCGCCGGAGTCGCGGGACGACTCGCGACCGGTTGAACCGAACCGTTCCCGTTCATGGAATGTATCTCCGAGTCGATGGCAGAGGTCTGCGATTCACCCATCAAGTGCGTGCCTCGTACCACGGCTTCGTTGCATTCACGATGCGCACGACAAGAAGCATCACCGGGACTTCGATGAGCACGCCCACCACAGTGGCCAACGCCGCGCCGGATTCGAATCCGAACAGGCTGATCGCCGTGGCCACCGCAAGTTCGAAGAAGTTGCTGGCCCCGATGAGCGCAGACGGGCACGCGATGCTGTGGACCTCGCCGAGCCGGCGATTCAGAAGGTAGGCCATCGTCGACGTGAAGGCCACCTGCAGCAGAATGGGAACGGCCAGGATGGCGATGACCACGGGCTGGCGGATCAGTGCCTCGCCTTGGAATCCGAAGAGCAGCACCAGCGTGGCCAGCAAGGCCATGATCGATGCGGACCCTGCCTTCTTCATGGCGGAATCGAAGCTTCCCGCACCGGTACGCAAGAGGGAGTACCTCCAGATCTGCGCGACCACGACCGGAATCACGATGTAGAGCACCACGGAGGCGATGAGCGTCTCCCAAGGCACGGTGATGGACGAAAGGCCCAGGAGCATGCCCACGAGCGGAGCAAAGCCCAACACCATGATCGTGTCGTTCAGAGCGACCTGCGACAACGTGAAGATGGGGTCTCCGTTGGTGAGCCGGCTCCACACGAAGACCATGGCCGTGCACGGCGCGGCCGCAAGGAGGATCAGACCGGCGACGTAGCTGTCCATCTGATCTGCCGGCAATTGAGCTGCGAATACGTGGCGAACGAACAGCCACGCGAGCAACGCCATGGAAAAGGGCTTGATGGCCCAGTTCACGAACAAGGTGACGCCGATGCCGCGCCATTGCCTGCGGACCTGACTCAACGCACCGAAGTCCACTCTGGCCAGCATCGGGATGATCATCACCCAGATGAGGAGTCCCACCGGCAGATTGACCTGGGCGACTTCGATGCGGCCGATCAGCTGGAACATCGCGGGAAAAGCCTGTCCGAGCAGAATGCCAGCGACGATGCAGAGGGCCACCCACGCGGAAAGATAGCGCTCGAACAGGTTCATGGGAGCGGGAGCCGAAACGGCGGGACGAGCCAGGGAATTCATGTCAGACCTGGGACGCGATCTGCCTGACGCTTCTTTCGACGGCCATGCGATCGAGGGCTTCCAGACGCAGGCCCGTCAGGATGTCGATACGGCGGGCCAACACGGTATACGCCTGCAGGAAGGCAGCCCGGCGTGCCGGGTCGTCGCCTTCCACCGCTGCGGGATCGGCCACACCCCAATGCGCCGTGATCGGCTGCCCCGGCCACACCGGACAGACCTCGCCCGCAGCGTTGTCGCAGACGGTGATGATGAGATCCATCACAGGTGCTCCCGGAGCGGCGAATTCGTCCCACGACTTGCTTCGAAGATCGCCGGTAGGCAGCCCCTTCTTCTCCAGGAGTTCCAATGCGAACGGATTCACGCGTCCTGCGGGCATGCTTCCGGCGCTGAAGCTCTCGAAGCGTGCCGCACCTACAGACCGAAGATAGGCCTCCGCCAGAATGCTGCGAGCGGAGTTCCCTGTGCAGAGAAAGAGCACGTTGTATCTGCGTTCCGCCATGGCGCCGTCCTCAGCAACAGGAGTTGGAGCTCTTCTTGGACGACGGCATCGCCACCACCTGAGGGCGTGGAGCGCAGCAGGCCTGGCTTTCCGCCGACTCGGCAGATTCCACCGCCCTTTCCGTGTCCTTTCCGAACACTTCGACCTGGTCCAGCGTGTGATAGGTCTCCCACGCGATGCCTTGAGGATCCGTGATCCAGTACTTGTCCGACCTCGCATAGCAGCACTGGGCCTGTGGCTGATCGAAGGCGGCGATCTCGGCCTGGGCCACCTGGTCGCGGAGTTCCTTCAGTTCACCGTCGGAGTCCACCTGCAAACCGAGGTGATCGAGACCGGGCTTGCCGCCGCGGCTCGAGATGGCGAAGTTGATGCGCGGGTCTTCGACCATCCACTTCGCGTAGTCCGGCTTCTCGACGGTGGGCGGCATTCCGAACACGGTCGAATAGAAGCGGACGTTGGAGGCGAGATCGTCGACGACGACGTGAACGTGAAAGCGCTTCATGATTTTCTCCGCGACTTGGTCATGGTTCGGGACGACGGGGCACAACACTGGCCTATGGCCGTTTCCATCACGGACAGACACTCGCCGGGCATTCCCTTGCAGCAGTTCTGCGTGAGGTAGGTCATCAGCGCTGCCATCTGCTCGTAGTTGGCGCTATAGAAGACGAACCGCCCTTCCTGCCGGGAAGCCACGAGCCCGGCGTGCAGAAGTTCCTTGAGATGAAAGGACAGTGTGGCCGGGGAAGCCCTCAGAGCTTCCCCGATCGCACCCGCGGCGATTCCTTCGGGTCCGGCCTGCACGAGCAGCCGGAAGACCGACAGACGGGTTTCCTGAGCGAGGGCGGCTAGCGCCTCAACGGCTTGTGTCGTTTCCATGATTCCATATTTATCGAAATATAGGGATGTGTCAACGGTTCGTTTGCAGGGCCACCGTCGAATCGGACGCAGAGGCATCTCTCCCGCGATTGCCGGCGCCCATCCGGTCAGACGCAAATGGCCGGTCGCAGGTCGCTTGCGGCAGGAGCGCCACAGCGATCGGGAGGTCGTGCCCCGGCACGGTCCGGCGCTACCGAAACCGGGGAGACTGGACGTCCCCACGAGGGTTGTGCAGCATTCGCGCGCTACCCCACTTTCCCGGAGCGCTCCGCATGCGTACCGTCGTTCTCGGTGCCGGTCCTGCCGGCCTGTTGTTCGCCTACCTCGCGCAGAAGCGGAATCCCCGGTGGCAGGTGGAGGTGTTCGAGCAGAATCTTCCCGATGCGACTTTCGGGTTCGGCGTGGTGTTCTCCGAGGGTGGACTGGCGTTTCTCGAACGCGACGCGCCACAGGTTCACGAAGCCCTGCTGCCCAGGCTGGAATGCTGGCCCATGCAGCGTATCGTCCACCGGGGTGAACGGGTGGACATCGACGGCAGCGGCTTTTCTGCCATCGCGCGGCTCGAACTCAACACGTTCCTCAAGACGCTCGCAGAACGCGTCGGAGTCCGTATCCGGTATGGAGTCACGATCGCATCGCTCGACCAGCTTGGCCCGGCGGACGTCGTGGTGGGCGCGGACGGGCTCAATTCGCTCGTGCGCAGGACGTACGCAGACGTCTTCGGACCCAGGATCGACTGGCTGTCGAACAAGTTCGCCTGGTACGGCGTGGGCCACCCCTACGAGTGCCTCTCGCTGACGTTCCGCGAGAACGATCATGGGCACTTCGTCGCCCATCACTACCGGTACAGCCCCTCAATGAGCACATTCCTCGTGGAGTGCGACGCGGCCACCTGGCACGCCGCGGGATTCGACCGCATGACCGACGAGCAGTCGCGCGCCTACTGTACGCAGGTGTTCGCGGCCGACCTGGGGGGACAGCGACTTGTCTCGAACAAGTCGGTATGGCGCAACTTTCCGATCGTGCGCAACGATCGCTGGACGGCGGGCAACGCCGTGCTCATCGGCGACGCGTTGCGAACCATGCACTTCTCCATCGGATCCGGGACACGCCTCGCCTTCGAAGACGCCATCGCGCTCGACCAGGCGTTCGGCGTGGCCGGCGACGATGTTCCTGCGGCGCTCGCCGAATACGAGCGGAATCGGCGTCCGGTCGTGGAAAAGCTGCAGGCGGCTGCGAACAGAAGCTCGTTCTGGTACGAGCGTTTCGCGGACGAGATGCGTGGGGAACCGTGGCAACTGGCGTACAGCTATATGACCCGCAGTGGCCGCATAGACGACGCACGGCTCGCGCGGATGGCGCCGAAGTTCATGGCGTTCGTGGAGGAGAAGCGTTCCCTGACGACGTCCGAGCTGTCCCGCGGCGTGACCGACCCGGTGGCACGTGACACGGCAGGAGCCGTCGAGATCGGATTCACGACGGGCGAACGATACAACGCGTCCGCGATCCTCTTTGACAACCTTGCGGCAGGCCGGGGCGACAAGACCGCCATCCTGTGTGGTGACCGCACTGTCTCGTACGCGCAGTTGTGCTCGCTCGCCTCGAGAATCGGCAATGGGCTGGCGTCCTTCGGGCTCGCCCGGGGCGGCCGGGTGATCTGCCTGCTGCCCGACACGCCGGAGTACCCGGCGGCCATTTTCGGCGCGATCCGCGCGGGCTTCGTGCCGGTGCTGCTCAATACGCTCTCGACGCCCGATCTGGTCGCCTACTTCGTCGCAGACAGCCAGGCCGAAGTGGTTCTGGTCCATTCCGACTATGCGGAACTGCTGGCCGATCCGTCCCTGGCCGCGACACGCTTGCGGCATGTCGTCGTGGTCGGCGATGGTGCCCTCCCCGCGCCGGGCCTGACCACGGTACATCGCTTCGACGGCTGGGCAGGCAGTTTTCCGGACGAGCTGGCGGCGTGCGACACGCACCGGGACGAGATGGCTCTGTGGATGTATTCGTCCGGCTCCACCGGACGCCCCAAGGGCGTGGTGCATCTGCAGCACGATCTTCCGTACACGTATAGGAGCTACGGGCGTCACGTCCTGGGCATCCGTGCAGACGACGTCGTCTTCTCTCCCCCGAAGATCTTCTTCGCGTACGGCTTCGGCAATTCATGCACGTTTCCGTTCTCCGTCGGGGCGACCGCAGTGCTGCACCCCGGACGTCCGGATGCGGAATCGGTATACCAGGTCATGGAGCGCCACCGGCCGACGATCCTGTTCGGACTGCCGACGCTGTACAACGCGCTGATCGGGCATCCGGGAGGAGAAGCGCGTGATGTTCGATCCCTGCGGCTGTGCATCTCGGCCGCGGAAGTGCTGTCCGCGGACATGTTCCGCGAATGGCAGCGGCGAACCGGGCTGGCGATCATCGAGGGGCTCGGTTCGACCGAGGTGCTGCATATCTATCTTTCGAATACGCAGGAGCGGCAGGTCCTCGGCGCAAGCGGGGCTCGCGTTCCCGGCTATGAGCTCAAACTCACCGACACGACGGGAGATCCCGTTCCGGCTGGCGAGTCCGGGATCCTCTGGGTTCGTGGCGACTCGCAGGCCCCCTGCTACTGGCGTCGTCCGGACAAGACCGCCGACACGATGCGCGGTGACTGGATCTGGACCGGCGATCGTTTCAGCGTCGATGGCGACGGCTTCTATACGTTCGAAGGACGCGCGGACGACTTCGTGAAGGTCAGCGGCCAATGGGTCACGCCCGTGGAGGTGGAACGCTGCCTCGCCGAACATCCCGACGTGCGCGAATGCGCCGTGCTCGCAGTCGAGGACGGCAACCGCCTCATGACACTCGCGGCGTGGGTGGTGCTGGGCGGGGATCGTCCCGGCGACGAGACCACGACATCGGAACTGCAGGCGTTCGTGAAGTCCCGGCTGGTTCCGTTCAAGTACCCCCGCAGCATCGTCTATCTCCCGGAGCTGCCCAAGACAGGGACAGGCAAGATCGACCGGCAGGCGCTGAAGAAGCGATGGTCGGATTGACCAAGGATTCCGGTGAATGCATCGTCGGCCATCGAGTTCGCGAGCGCACGATGCCGACACTGGACTGAAGCGATGAACCGGAAGGCAGGGCCTGACGATCCGAATGAGATGAGAGGAGAACGATCTCGATGGCGCGGCGTGGCACGACCGACCCACGGACAAATCGGGACCGCAATCGGGACCTGATGGAGAGGTCTTGGGGAGAGCGCATCCGAGGCTATCCGACAACCTCCGGATTTCATTGGTGGGCCCGGTGGGACTCGAACCCACGACCAAAGGATTATGAGTCCTCTGCTCTAACCGACTGAGCTACAGGCCCTACCTGCCGACGAATCGGCACACACATCGACGGCGGGCATCTTGCGAAGTCCGCCGCAGGCACAGCACTCGATAGCAAGCGGCCGGAACATTCCGGCCGCTTCGCTTCACGAAACCCACACCGGGAGTGTCAGCCGTCCAGGAAGCTGCGGAGACGCTCGGATCGCGAGGGATGGCGCAGCTTGCGCAGCGCTTTGGCTTCTATTTGCCGGATGCGCTCCCGCGTGACATCGAACTGCTTGCCGACTTCTTCCAGCGTGTGGTCGGTGTTCATTTCGATGCCGAAGCGCATGCGCAGAACCTTGGCCTCGCGCGGCGTGAGCGTGTCCAGGACTTCCTTGGTCGCTTCCTGCAGGCTCGTATAGACAGCCGCTTCCACGGGAGCCAGGGTCGCCTGGTCTTCGATGAAATCGCCCAGATGCGAATCGTCGTCATCGCCGATGGGCGTTTCCATGGAGATAGGCTCCTTGGAAATCTTCAGGATCTTGCGGATCTTGTCCTCGGGCATCTCCATCTTCACGGCCAAGGTCGCCGGATCCGGCTCGAGACCGGTTTCCTGGAGAATCTGCCGCGAGATGCGGTTCATCTTGTTGATCGTCTCGATCATGTGCACCGGGATGCGGATGGTGCGCGCCTGATCGGCGATCGAACGGGTGATGGCCTGCCGGATCCACCAGGTGGCGTACGTCGAAAACTTGTAGCCACGGCGGTACTCGAACTTGTCCACGGCCTTCATCAGACCGATATTGCCTTCCTGGATGAGGTCCAGGAATTGAAGGCCGCGGTTCGTGTACTTCTTGGCGATGGAGATCACGAGACGCAGGTTCGCCTCGGTCATCTCGCGTTTCGCACGGCGTGCCTTGGCTTCGCCCGTGGACATCTGCTTGGCGATGTCCTTGAGGTCCTTGATCGGGATTCCCACCCGGCGCTGGAGGTCGATGAGCTTCTGCTGCTGCTCGACGATGGCCGGTGCGTGACGGATCAGCGACTCGCTGTAACTCTTCTTGCCGGTCGTTTCCCGTCGCACCCATTCCAGGTCTTCCTCGTTTCCGGGGAAAGTCTTGATGAAGTACTGCCGGGGCATGCCAACCTTGTCCACGCAAAGATCCATGATGGAGCGCTCGTAGCTGCGAACGTCTTCCACCATCCTGCGGACGTTGTCGCAGAGCGCTTCGATCTGCTTCGCCGAGAAGCGGATGTTCATGAGCTCCGCCGAGATGTCCGATTGCGCCTTGAGATAGGGCTTGCTCTTGGAGCCCTGGCGCTGCAGCGTGGACATCATCTTCTTGTACTGCGTGCGAATGCGGTCGAAACGTTCCAGCGCCTGGGTACGCAGATGCAGCAGGGTGGCACTCTGGACGGCGCTGCCCTCTTCGTCTTCCTCGCCATCGCCCAGTTCTTCGTCGAGCGCTTCGTCGCTCATGGCCTCTTCGGCGATGGGCTCTTCCGCGGTCGGATCGTGCAGGCCGTCGATCACCTCGTCGACGCGCAGCTCGTCCTTTTCGATCTTCTCGGCGAAATTGAGGATCTCCGCGATGGTGGTCGGACAAGCCGAGATGGCCTGGATCATGTGCTTGAGGCCGTCCTCGATCCGCTTGGCGATCTCGATCTCGCCCTCACGGGTGAGCAGCTCGACCGAACCCATCTCGCGCATGTACATGCGGACCGGGTCGGTGGTACGTCCGAATTCCGAATCGAGCGTGGAGACCGCGGCTTCGGCTTCCTCCGCCACGTCTTCGTCCGGAGTCGTCGGGGTGCTTTCGGACATGAGCAACGTCTCGGCGTCCGGCGCCTCGTCGTACACCTGGATGCCCATGTCGTTGATCATGCTGATGACGCCTTCGATCTGTTCGGCGTCCAGCATGTCGTCCGGCAGGTGGTCGTTGACCTCGGCGTAGGTCAGAAACCCCCGTTCCTTGCCAAGAACGATGAGGTTCTTGAGCCGGGTGCGCCTGGCTTCGGCATCGTTGCCCTGCATCTGGGCTTCCACAGTCGCCGCAATTGCGGCAGCCGCTGCAGCCTTCCGATCTCGCTCTTTGTCTTTTGCCATGACCTGCTTCCGAAAATAAGTGCTTCGGGGAAAAAGCTTCGAAGTATAACCAAATTGGGGACGAATTCAGCGCTTTCGAGCCCGTTTCACGACCGGCCGGCACCCGAAATGAGGTCCCTGGCCTCCGGCGGGAGCTCTCCCACCGACTTGGCGGTCTTTGCGATCTCCTCCCATCGCGAACGCCGCAACTTCTGCTCCAACCTTTGCAGAACTCCCGCGAGCTCCGCCTCGAAATCGTGCTCTTCGCCCAGTTCCAGGAGCGTACGCTGGAGGGACGCAGCCAAGTCTCCACGCCCGGAGTCCTCGAGATACTGGAAGATCGCCTGGGATGAAGGCAGAAGTTCGCCCGCCGCGATTCGCTCGGTCAATTCATGCACCAGGAGCCACTGCCCGCTTCTAGGCGCCAGGTCGCCGGCCTGGCGGGCCATCTCGTGCAACCCCGGCTTGCCGGCGATCGCAAGCAGAACACCGTCTGCCAGTCCGACACTGGCAGTTCTGCGAGGAACAGGGGCGGAGCCGTTGCCGGACGGTCTCGGCCTGCCGGGAGCAGCCGCCTGTTCGGGAATCGGCATGCCCGCTTCTTTGGCCACGGCAATCCGCATCGTCCGACCGAGATTGGGCGCGCTGATCTGCCTGACAAGCGCGTCTGCCTCCTTGAGGAATGCCGCCTTCCCCTCCGCGGTCTCCATGTCCACCCGGCCGCGCAGCTCGCGGATGAGATAGCGCGAGAGAGGCTCCGCGTCGCCGACCAACGCATCGAAGGCCGGTTTGCCGAACTTCCGCACAAAGGAGTCGGGGTCCTCCGGATCCGGAAGAAACAGGAATCCGGCCTGTTTGCCATCGGCCAGCACAGGAAGACACACCTCGAGCGCCCTCCACGCGGCCCTTCTCCCTGCGGAATCGCCATCGAAACAGAAGACGATCCGGTCAGCCTGTCGAAGAAGCTTCTGCACGTGCACCGGCGTGGTCGCGGTACCGAGCGTCGCCACGGCATTCTCCACACCGTGCTGAGCAAGCGCGACGACGTCCATGTAACCCTCTACGACGATGACGAGGTTCTCCTGGCGAATGGCCCTCCGGGCCTGGAACAGCCCGTAAAGCTCCCGCCCCTTCTCGAAAATGGGGGTTTCCGGAGAGTTCAGGTACTTGGGTTCGCCCTGGCCCAGCACCCTCCCGCCGAAACCGATGATGTCGCCACGCGGGTTCACGATCGGGAACATGATGCGGTCGCGGAACCGGTCGTAACGGCGGCCTTCGTCGTTCTGGATGACCAGGCCGCCTTCGAGGAGTTCCGGCGCGTTGTAATCACCAAAGACAGCCCCAAGGCCTTGCCATCCATCAGGCGCATAACCGATCCCGTACCGGGCAGCCACTTCGCCCGTGAGTCCGCGCCCCTTGAGGTAGTCCACTGCATGGGGCGTGCGTTTGAGCTGGTCCTTGTAGAAGCGGGCCGCCTTGGCCATCACGTCCGTGAGATCCGCGGCGCGATGCTCTTCCTTGCGCTGGGCGTCGGAGCGCTGCTGTTCCGGGACTTCCATGCCGGCACGCGCAGCCAGGTCCTTCACGGCATCGATGAATCCCATGCCGTGGTACTCCATCATGAAACTGATCGCCGTGCCGTGCGCTCCGCACCCGAAGCAGTGATAGAACTGCTTGGTCGGACTGACCGTGAAGGAAGGTGATTTCTCGGAGTGGAACGGGCAGCACGCGGCCAGATTGGCGCCGGCGCGTTTGAGTTGCACGGACGATCCAATGACGTCGACGATGTCGACGCGACCCAACAGGTCCTGAATGAAGGACTGCGGAATCATTGCGGATCGCTGCCTCCCCGGTCATTCGTTTCAGGGCTGGGGCGGCTGCGATGGCCGCCTTGCGCACCGATTATAGGGGGCCGCACCCGGCGCCCCCTGCCGCTCAAGCGCCTGCCAGCTTTGCCTTCACCTGTTGCGACACCGCGCTCATGTCGGCACGGCCCGCAAGCCGGGGCTTCAAGAGGCCCATGACCTTCCCCATGTCCTGAGGGCCACTCGCACCGGTTTCCGCGATCGCATCGGCAATCGCCTTCACGATCTCGGCGTCGGACAGGCCTTGCGGCATGTAGTCCTGCAGCAGAGTCAGCTCGAACCGCTCGGCATCGACGAGGTCTTGCCGCTTCGCCACCTCGTACTGCGCGATGGAGTCGCGCCGCTGCTTCATCATCTTGTCGACGACTGCGACGATGTCCGCGTCCGTGAGTTCCTTTCGCTCGTCCACTTCCCTCTGCTTGATGGCTGCGAGCAGCAGCCGGATGGCCGACAAGCGCGCGGCTTCCTTCGCGCGCATGGCGTTCTTCATGTCTTCAGTGATGCGAGCCTTCAATTCGGACATGGGATCTCCTGAAAACGAAAAACCCCGCGGCTGGTGCGCGCGGGGCTGTATGGCCGGTACGAATCCGCGAATCAATAGAGCTTCGGAGGCAGAACCTGGCTGCGCAGACGCTTGTGATGGCGCTTGATGGCGGCAGCCAGCTTGCGCTTGCGCTCCGCGGTGGGCTTCTCGTAGAACTCGCGGGCACGCAGCTCGGTGAGCAGCCCAGTCTTTTCCACGGTGCGCTTGAAGCGGCGCAGCGCCACCTCGAAGGGCTCGTTCTCTTTGACGCGTACGGTCGGCATGTGGTTCAGGTTCCTCTGGATCGGCAGGTCGTGGCGGAGATATCCGAAAACAAGGGGCGGGAGGATAGCAGAAAAGAGTTCGCCAATGAACCTGGATCACGTACTTTTTGTGCCTTCGGGGGTGCCGGCCCGTGCCTTCTCGCGCGGGAACGGCGACAATCGCGCTCCACCAGAACGATCCGCACCGTGTCCGTCTTCGTCTCGCCACCCGCAAGTCCGATTCCCTCTTCGGCCCCGGAATCCCTGGTCCTGGGGATCGAATCCAGTTGCGACGAGACGGGCGTCGCCCTGTATTCGACAACGCGAGGCCTCCTCTCTCACGCGCTGCACTCCCAGGTCGACATGCATGCCGCCTATGGCGGGGTGGTGCCCGAACTCGCCTCGCGGGACCACATACGCCGGATCCTCCCGCTCACCCGTGAGGTTCTTGCCAGATCCGGAACACCGATCGCCGAACTGAATGCCGTCGCTTACACGGAGGGTCCGGGCCTCGCCGGCGCCCTGCTCGTCGGAACCGGACTCGCCCATGGCTTGGCCTTCGCGCTGGGCATTCCGACAGTCGGCGTGCACCACCTCGAAGGCCACCTGCTGTCGCCGCTGCTTTCTACTCCTGCGCCCGCGTTTCCGTTCGTCGCCCTCCTCGTGTCGGGTGGCCACACACAGCTGATGGAGGTCGAAGGCGTGGGCCGCTATCGCCTGCTGGGCGAAACGGTGGACGATGCGGCCGGAGAAGCGTTCGACAAGTCCGCGAAGATCCTGGGACTCGGATACCCGGGAGGACCGGCGCTGAGCCGTCTCGCCGGATCGGGACACCCGGGTCGCTTCCGTTTGCCGCGGCCCAAGCTCACGTCCGAGGATCTCGATTTCAGCTTCAGCGGCCTCAAGACGGCCGTATTGACCGCATCTCGCCAGGCGGCGCTGGATGATCAAGGCCGTGCCGACCTCGCGGCGGAATTCCAGGAGGCCGCGGTGGATGTGCTCTGCGCAAAGTCCATGGCGGCACTCGAGCGATGCGGAGCACGGCGCCTCGTCGTCGCGGGCGGAGTCGGTGCCAACCGGAGACTGCGGGAACGCCTGGACGGAGCGTGCAGAACGCGGGGACTCGAGGTGTTCTATCCCGAACTCGAGTTCTGCACGGACAACGGGGCCATGATTGCCTTTGCCGGAGCCATGCGCCTCGCCGCACGACATCCGGCCGGCGCTTTCGGCGTACGGCCGCGCTGGGACCTTTCGTCCATCGGCAACCCGGGATGAGGTGTCAGCGAGACGCGGTCTTCCGCTCGTTGCCGGACCGCAACCGCATGATGTTTTCGCGGTGGCGCCAGATGAGCAGCACCGCCATGACCAACGGGCAGGCGGTGATGGCCGGCGAGCGGCCGAAGATCCAAGTGGCCACGGGGGCGGCGGCAGCTGCGGCGAGAGCGCCTACCGAAGAAATCCGTGTGGCCGCAAACGTGATTCCCCAGACTGCCAGCACGGACAGACCGGTCCATGCTGACACGCCAAACAGCACTCCGGCGGCCGTCGCAACCCCTTTCCCCCCCTTGAAGCCGAAGTAGACCGGGAACAGATGCCCGATGAAGGCGGCGAGCCCCGCCAGAGCCGGCACCCATTCCTGAGATCCGGAATCCTTGCCCCAGGCAGACGCGAAGAGGACCACCGCCAGGCCCTTCAGGGCATCGCCCAGCAATGTGAGGATCGCGGCCTTCTTGCTCCCTGAGCGAAGCACGTTCGTCGCACCCGGATTGCCTGATCCGTAGGTATGCGGATCAGGCAGCCCCATGAGGCGACTGACGATCACCGCGAACGAGAGAGACCCGACGAGATAGCCGGCGACGAGCAGCAGGAGGATTTGCATGAGTCTATGTCAAGGAAGATGAAGTCGATCCGCATCGAGACCTGACCGTCATTGCCGGCAGGCGCGCCTCGCAGCTGTCGCCGCAGCCTCGCGCGATCCCGGTCTATCATTGCTTCGGTCATTCAAAGGATAGCCCACGGAGGAAGCATGCGATTCTCGGTCAGCCACCTCGACACGAGCGAATTCTGCGACGACGGGCTCCGGCCTTTCTTCCAGTACCGGGACCTTGGCATTCGCGCATCGACAGACGGCAAGGTGGTTGCGCATGTCATCCGGGCCAAGCCAGGTACCGAGGCACAACCGAGCCGGCACATGCACGTGGTGCAGTTCCAGATGGTTTACGTTTTGAAGGGCTGGATCAAGTTCGACTACGAGGGCGTCGGCGAGGTCACGCTCACCGCCGGGTCGTGCGTGCATCAGGCACCCGGCATCAAGCACACCGAACTGGGTCATTCGGACGATCTCGAACTCATCGAGATCGTGATGCCAGCGGATTTCGAGACCAGACCGGCCTGAAGAGCGCGCCGTCGCCAGAAACGAAAATGCCCGGCAAGCCGGGCATTTTCGTTTCGCGGATTCTCTGGGTTCAGACCGCGCGGCGTCTCGACCAGAGCCCCAGTGCAGCGAGACCCAGGCCGAGCATACCCACCGTCGCAGGTTCGGGTACCGGTGCAGGATCGTAGCTGACCGCAACGCGGTCCAGCGCCACATCCCAGCCGGCCGCACCCGCCAGCACCATCTCGAACCTGTCGTTCTTGAGCACCGGCACCGTGGACACGAAGTCCAGTTCGAGGTTCTCGGAATTTGCCGGGACCAGCGACTTGGCGATCTCCTGATCGTTCAGGAGGAACCGGATGGTGATGAGATTGGCATCGGCGCGGGCGATGCCGTAGGTGAAGACGATGTTCGTGGCGTTGACCGGAACCAGGTCGGAGGTGAGATCGTAGGTGATCCGGACTTCGCTGTTCTCGCCTGCCCCGTTGGCGACCTCGAGCAGTCCCTCCGCGACTTCCACTGCGTTGAACACCCCCCCCTGCCGTGCCGACAGATTGGTGCTGATCGAACGCACTCCGGGGATCAGGTCGACGACCGCCAAACCATCCACGGACAGGTCCTGAACCGGACCCTGATCGACAGAAAAGTCGTCGATAACCACCGTCGTCGTTGCGCCCGCGAGACCGGTTCCCGCGGACAGAGCCGCGGCGAGGGCAGCGGCAAACAGCGTCTTCTTCATGAATCACTCCTGGGTCTGCTCAGCCAGCCACAAGCGCAGCGCCGAGTTTTCCGAGCGAGAAGCAGTTCTTGAGCCAACGCGTTAATTTATTGATTTGTATTAATAAAACACCAATTGCCAGCAGTCTCGGCAACTTCGTGTAAGGCCTTTCGACGCTATCGCGAGGCCTTGATTCGTTTCGTTTTTTGACACCGTCAAAGCCTCTCCCGGCCTCTCCTTTTTCGGGCTCCCACGCCATCGACCGCTTTCCGAGGCAGGCATGGTTCGGAAGCACCGGAAGCGGCGTCCGCTGTGCTACCCTCGACCCCGCTTCGAATGCCCTCCTGAACGCGCGTGGCCGAAGCAGCTGTTCCGAACAAAACCATCTGGAGTTTCCTGAACATGACACCGATCATTCTTCTCGGCGCGCCGCTGGCCGTCGTACTCGGATGCCTCTACTGGGTCCTTTCCTTCTCCAAGGAGCAGGAGCGGGTCAATGCGGAGCGCTGGAAGGCTCAAGGCGCACCTCAGTAAGCGCGCAAGCCGCCGCAAGGAACCCCGCCATCGAAAGATGACGGGGTTTTTTTCCGTCTTGCACAGGACAGACCGTTTGCCCACGGCCCGCCTGTCTCTCCCCGGTTCATCCCGTCAGGTCATCGATATCGGCTCAGTCGCCGTGACCAGGCGGCGACACGTCGTGGCAACCCGCGGCAAGGTCCGGACCGCATCCAACGGACGACCCGCTTCGTACAACGCGCCATCGCAGCCAGGAGCCAACCAATGAACACGAACGCAGCCGACCACCCGGTATTCCTTTCCTTGTCGAGACTGTTCGAACCGGTGCTTCGAGGTCTGAACGAGGCTGGAGACTGGATCGCACACTCGAGTCTTCGCTTGCTGCTTGCCTGGGAGTTCTGGGAGTCCGGCGTGGAAAAATTCACCGGCTCAAACTGGTTTCACGAGATTCGCGAGGACTTCCCGCCACCGTTTTCGCTGCTTCCTTCGGAGCTGAGTTGGCAGCTCGCCACATGGAGCGAACTCCTCGGGGCGTTGTGCCTCGCCATCGGCCTGGCAACCCGATTCTGGGCCGTGAGCCTGATCATCGTCACCGCTGTCGCCTGGTCCGCGGTGCATGCGGGCCACGGATACAACGTATGCGACAACGGCTGGAACCTGCCGCTGATCTACGTGGCCATGCTCATACCGCTGATCCGCCGGGGTGCGGGCAGGCGGAGCATCGACCATCTGGGCGCGCGCCGAACGCGCTCCGGCGTGTGACCGGCGGGCGGGATCCGCTATTCGAGCCTGAATGTGACCGGGAGGGCGAGATGGAATTCCCGGCCCCTCAGCAACGGGGGCGGCGGCGGCAATCCTTCGACCGTGCGCCCCCTGTAGATGGCGGCCTCGTCCAGGACCGGGTGACCGCTGGAACCCGTCACGCGAACGGCACGAACGCGGCCGTCCCTGCCGATGGTGAGATCGATCCGGACGGTTCCCTGCAATGCGCGCCGGAGCGCTTCGCTGGGGTAACGCTGATCCTGGACCAGTCTTCGCGCGACCGCCCCGGCGTAGGCCTCAACTTCGCGCTTGTTGAACTCCTCCGGGGAGAGGAGCCGGGGCATGGTGCCGGCCAGCAGCCCCACGTGCGTCGCGCCCGAGGAAACGGCCCATAGCGCAAGACCAACAGCAACGAGCAACCGGATCATGGAGGTCTCCTTGACTGGCTGCGTGGGGCTTTGTTCCGCTCTGTACGGCGGCCCACGGATCGAACGGAGCTTACTCCAATCCCGGTGCTCCGATCACGAGCTGCGACCGCCCGTCCCGTGTCCGCTCCCGGCGCAAGGAAGGGCGGATCCCGCGCGGATCATGGGCGCTGGTTCGTACGCGGGGCCTGTCAATCTTCCAGCAACACCCTCAGCATCCAGGCCGTTTTCTCATGCACGTCCATGCGCTGGGTCAGCAGGTCTGCGGTCGGTTGATCACTGGCCTTGTCGGCAATCTCGAAGACTTCCCGGGCGGTTCTGGCCACCGCTTCATGTCCCTTTGCCAGGATCTCCACCATCTTCGTGGCCTTGGGAGGCGTTTGAGGAGCATCGGGCAGCGCGCTCAGTTTGCCGAAACTTGCATAGGATCCCGGAGCAACGAAACCCAGTGACCGGATGCGTTCGGCAATGGGGTCGACCGCATTCCAGAGCTCGGTGTACTGGGTCATGAACATCGCGTGCAGGGCGTTGAACTGGGGACCCGTCACGTTCCAGTGAAAATTGTGGGTCGTCAGATAGAGCGTGTACGTGTCGGCCAGCACTTTGCTGAGTCCCTCCGCGATCGCGGCGCGATCCTTCGTGGAGATGCCGATGTCAATGGACCGCGCTGAGGCGGGGGAGTCTTTCTTGGCCATGATGTTCTCCTTCGGGTTGAGGCCTGGAATCGGGTGCGGGCCGGCATAACGATGGGGGCGCCGCAAGAATTGTTCAAGTCGCGCGCCCGTGCGCGATTCTCCAGCTGCGCGTTCGGGCGGATTCTCGCCTCGAGCGCGTGCCGCCCTGGCCCGAGACCTGCATGGCATCCGCCATCATCGGTTGAGCGCGAGCAATCATGTCCTACGGCGGCGCATCGTCCATCCTGGAACTCGTGGCCTCGAGCGGGAGACGCAGACCGGCATCAAGCCTTCCTTCCGCCCTCGACCCGCTGTTCACCGTGCTGTCGGCCTGCAGTTCGGCTGCCGGGGCGGATGAGGCGGAACGGAAGATCTGGGCGTTGTGGATGCATCACCCCCATTGCCGGGCAGCGAGACATCTTGACCGTGCGGTGACCGAGATCGCGACGCACTGCCACGACATCGCCGAAACGCGGCTGTCACTGCTGGTCAGGGCAGTACCGGAGTACGCGGAAGCGTGGAACAAGCGGGCAACGCTCTATTACATGCAGGAGCGCGACGACGAGTGCCTTCGTACCGTGTACGAAGTGCTGCTGCGCGAACCGCGGCACTTCGGTGCCATGTGCTCAGCAGCGGAAGTTCTGCTGGCCCAGGGCGAGCGCGAGGCGGCGGCTTTCGCCTTTGAGACCGCGCTGCGCATTCATCCCCATCTTGGCGAAGCCCGGCAACGTCTGGCGGAACTGCATTGACGACGGATGCCCGTGCGATTCCCCGCGCGAGCCGGCACGCCAGGCCGTACAAGCCTGCCGCGCCGTTCGTCTGGAGACGGATAGAATGTTCGTCCCCCCGGGCAGATGAACCTGCCCGGCAGTTGCCGCCCGCGGGCCGGATGTCTTCCGATGGAGCCCACCGGCGGGCAGCCCGCCGGGCGATCAACCCGCCCGCCAACCACGTTCTGCAGGAGCCGTTCCTTGACCGCGACCTTCCCCCCCGATCTGCTCTTGCGGCAGACGTGAACACGGCTCCGGCAGTCCAGTCCGCCTGCTTCTCGAGGCGAGAACCCCTGGCCAACTACCTGGAGCGGCTGGACTACGTCTCTTCTTCCGTGCTTCGGCGATTCGCGCGTTCCGGCGCCAGTCCCTCGGTCCTGACGCCTTCCCCGGTACCCAAGGAAGCGACGATCGGCGATGCCTTGCACGCCCTGCTGCTGGAACCGGACCGATTCGGCGACCACTATTTCGCGGCCGGTACCGTCGGCGAGCCTCCCCGGGACTCGACCGGCAGCGACCCTGCAGGGCGTACGTGGCTTTCTGCCGATACCTGCGCGTCTCTCGAAGCGATGCGCAACGGCATCCTGCAGTACTCGCGCGCGCCGCTTTCCCGATGGCTTGCGGACGGCGAAAAGGAACTGTCGATCTACTGGACCGATCGTTCCGGAGGCCGCTGGAAGGGCCGGCCAGACTGCTTCTCGGCAGACGTCATCCTCGAATTGAAGACCGCGCAGGACCCCCGCATATCGCAGTTCGCGCGGTCGCGCCGGCGATATGGATATGACCTTCAGGCCGCCCACTACGTGGAAGCCGTGGCTCAGCTCACTGGCAGGCAGCCCCGTTTCGTGTACGTGGCGGTGGAATCGGTCAAACCCCACACGGTGTGGGTATACGAACTCTCCACGGATGAATTGAGCCGGGCGCGCGACGCGCTGCAGGCGCTGAAAGATCGATTCGTCGATGCATTCGACCCCGCGTGCACGAGTCTCGCGGATGCGGGAGCATCCACAAGGTCATGATGCACATCAAGAGCCCCGGTGCGACGACCACTACAGTCGGACGCCATGCCGCCGTTACGAAAGCGGCGTGATCAACCCAACCACGAGAAGACAATGAGAAGAATCACCCTCACACAGTTCCTCATCGAGCGGCAGCGCGAGAAGCAGCTCATACAGGCGGATCTGCGCCTGCTCATCGAGGTCGTGGCGCGCGCATGCAAGGCGATCAGCATCGCCATCGGCAAGGGCAGTCTCGCCGGAGTGCTGGGGAGCGCGGAATCGGAGAACGTCCAGGGCGAGGTGCAGAAGAAGCTGGACGTCATTTCCAACGAGATCCTGCTGGAGGCCAACGAGTGGGGCGGCCATCTTGCTGCGATGGCATCGGAGGAAATGGACCTGCCTTACGCGATTCCCAACCGCTATCCGAAAGGTGAATATCTTCTGTTGTTCGATCCGCTGGACGGATCGTCCAACATCGACGTGAACGTTTCCGTGGGAACCATCTTCTCCGTGCTGCGCTGCCCCGAGGGTGCAGGCACGCCGCAGGAACAGCACTTCCTTCAGCCGGGAACGCGTCAGGTGTGCGCAGGCTACGCCGTCTACGGTCCGAACACGATGCTGGTACTCACGCTCGGAGATGGGGTGAACTGCTTCACTCTCGACCGCGAACTGGGAAGCTTCGTGCTGACGCAGCGCGACATGCAGATTCCGGCCGATACGAAGGAGTTCTCCATCAACATGTCCAACATGCGGCACTGGGAACCGCCGGTACGCCGCTACGTGGACGAACTGCTCGCCGGCAAGACCGGTCCGCGGGGCAAGGACTTCAACATGCGCTGGGTGGCGTCGATGGTCGCCGACGTTCACCGGACGCTCACGCGGGGAGGAATCTTCATGTATCCCCGCGACGCCCGGGAACCCGGCAAGCCGGGCAAGCTGCGGCTCATGTACGAAGCCAATCCGATGGCCTTCATCGTGGAGCAGGCGGGCGGCGCCGCCACCGACGGCGCGACTCGCATACTCGACATCCAGCCGGAGAAGCTGCACCAGAGAGTGGCCGTCTTCCTGGGGTCTCGCAACGAGGTGGAGCACGTCACCGGGTATCACCGGTAGTCACTCCGCCTTCCTCCTTCCGTGCGCGGCGGCAAGCCGGCCCGGCTCCTGCCGTATCAATGCGCGACGGCGGTCCGGCAGTCCCCGCAGACTGAGGAGGGTTCGCACAAGGCAACCTGAAGCCAAAAAAAAGCCGGACCTCGAAGTCCGGCTTTTCTCATCCTGCGCCGGCCTCCTAACCGACGCACGACAGCGACGCGGTGAATCAGCTCAGGTGCGCGCTCACCAGCTTGGTCATCTCGAACATCGACACCTGCTTCTTGCCCGCAAAAACGGCCTTCAGCTTGTCGTCCGCATTGATCATGCGCTTGTTCTTGGCGTCCTGAAGGTTGTTCTTCTTGATGTAGTCCCAGACCTTCTTCGTGACTTCGGTGCGGGGCACCGCCTTGTCGCCGATGACAGCGGCGAGCGTGGCGCTCGGGGTCATGGGCTTCATGAACGCGGCGTTGGGTGTCCGCTTTGCAGCGGGCTTCTTCGCAGGAGCGGCCTTCTTGGCAGGAGCTGCAGCGGCCTTCTTGGCAGGAGCTGCGGCGGTTTTCTTGGCTGGCGCAGCTTTCTTCGCTGCGGGCTTCTTCGCGGGAGCTGCGGCCTTCTTGGCTGCAGGCTTGGCGGCGGGTTTCTTCGCAGCGGGTTTCTTGCTCACGGCCATTTGTGATGCCTCCAATCTCAGAATGAGTATGCGATGGTGACGTTGTCTAGGTGGCTCTGCGTCAGGAGCGCTAGCGCGGCTGCGAGAATGCACAATTCGCCCCAGCATGACAAGAGCTTCGAGCCACTTTTCCCTCTGGGAAAGCGCCTTTTTCCCCTCTGCGCAACAGAGAACCAAACGACAGCCCGTCGAGAGCGCCGCATTGGTGCGCTGCGGTGCTACGCTTGCACCATTACTTCTCTGCCGGAGTCGTGAACGATGAAATCGATCCTGACGGGAATCGTCGCCCTCTCCTTGATCCTGTCATGCACGACGACCTCACATGCCGAGCCGTCGGGCAAGGACGCCGTCGCGGGCTACGTGGGTTACACCGGCAGCCATTGGTCGCACGATTTCGGCGTGACCAGAGGCACGTGCGACCGCAGCGCAGCAGCCGCCGCGCTGGCCGAGGCATCCGCGACCGGACCCGGAGGATCCGGGGTGGCCGTGCTTTCCGGTCTGGATCTGCCCGATGCGGACCGCGCATGCGCGGCCCATGCGCTGGAACTGGCCCGGAACCACCGAACGATCCGATGGAAGACAGACAAGGGCAGTGCAGCACTCACGACCGGGCGGGACATGGTCGTCGGCGGCCTGCCCTGCCGGCCTTTTGTGCTGCAGTACAAGGGAAAGCGCATTCTTGGGACAGCCTGCCAGGCTCAGGGAGGCGTCTGGGAGATCCAGCGTTCCTGAACAACGGTGGACGGCAGCCCGCAATGCCGATCGGGATGCCGTGAGGACCGTCAGCGGCGGCGGGATCGGGCCGCGAACTTCGCCCGGAACTTTGCCAGTTTCGGGGCGACGACGAACTGGCAGTAGGGCTGCTGCGAATTCCGCGCGAAGTAGTCGTCGTGGTAGTCCTCTGCCGGATAGAACTCCGGCGCCGGCACGATCTCGGTGACGATACGGGATGGAAACACCCGATCCTTCTCCAGTTCCGCGACCAGGTCACGAGCCGTGCGCTCCTGTGCGGCCGAGTGGAAATGGATGGCCGATCGGTACTGCGTCCCGACGTCATTGCCCTGCCGGTCCGGCGTGGTGGGATCGTGGATGGTGAAGAAGACCTCGAGGAGATCGCGATAGCTCACTTGCGCAGGGTCGAACTCGATCCTCACCACTTCGGCGTGACCCGTCTCGCCATCGCACACGTCCCGGTAGGTCGGGTGTGCCACATGCCCCCCTGCATAACCCGATTGCACCGACAGGACGCCTTCCAGATCCAGGAAGACGGCTTCCAGGCACCAGAAGCAGCCCCCCGCCAGGGTGGCGATCTCGGTACGGCGCGATTCGCTGGGTGTGATGGACTGCATGATCGATCTCCAGGGTTGCAGGCAAGACAACGTAACCGTTTTCCGTCCGCGTGTGGCTCCGGATTGCCGCGGCGGGCAGGGATTGCCGTTCTGAGGGCGCGCATGCCGCACAAGTTCCAGCCTCTCCGCTGCGAAGGCGGAGTTCCGGCGCCCATTTCGCCATCGCGTCTCGGTGCCTGCGGTCACCCGCACCCGTGCCCGATGCCGCTCCGGTTCACGACGGGAGGACCGTGATGATTGCGCTGTTGCAGCGAGTGGCCGAGGCGCGCGTCACGGTCCAGGGAAACGTGACCGGAGAAATCGGCCAGGGTCTTCTGACGCTCCTCTGTGCGGAACCCGAGGATACGGAAAAGGAGGCCGAACGTCTCGTGGAGCGGATCCTGTCGTACAGGGTTTTCGCGGACGATGCGGGCAAGATGAATCTCAGCCTGATGCAGATGCGAGGAGGCCTGTTGCTCGTCCCCCAATTCACTCTCGCCGCCGACACGCGCTCAGGCAACCGGCCGGGTTTCTCGGGTGCCGCACCTCCCGATCTGGGCCGTCGAATGTTCGATCACGCGCTTGGCTACGCGAGAACCCGTCTTCCTTCCACCGGCGCAGGTATCTTCGGCGCGGACATGAAGGTCGCCCTCGTGAACGACGGTCCCGTCACGTTCTGGCTGTCGGTCGGGCGGCGGGGCTGATCCGAGCGGCTATTCCACGGACACCGGCGGATCGAGGTCTTCGTCCCAGTCATCGGACGGCGGCAGATGGCGCGAAAGCGCCGCCAGGACGTGTCCGACATGTTCCTGTTCTTCCGCCGCGTACGTGGCCGCGAGAGAGCGCACTTCCGCCACTGGGGAGGTGCCTGCGACATGCTCGAAGAAGCGGACTGCCCCCTGCTCGCCCGCCAGGGCCATCCTGAGCGCCTGGTACGCGGTCATCCTGTAGTGCGTATCCTCGTGCGGCACGCTCTCGGGGGATTCGGCGTCCTGCCAGCGATATTCCCAGGCCGGGATGCTCGGCAGCTGCAAGGTCTGCGACCGCCGTGCAATCTCGCCGGCGTGCTGCGATTCAAGGGAGCACAGCCAGCGAAACAGGTCCGCGACGTCGCGATTGTTGTGGGCATCCATCACATCGGCGAGCTGCGAGTACCTTTCCGCCGCCTCCGTTTCGATTGCAAGCGCATGGGCGTAGAAGACTTCGAGGGAGTCGATGGTCTTGCTCACAGGGCGAATCTCCTCTCGATTTCGTCCAGCGTGGTGGTGGCGGCCGGTCTGGCAGGCGTGACCAGCGGCTCCCCTCGGAAGAACAGGCCGAGCCCGAATCCGTCGTCGGAAAGCAACGCCGCCGCGGCGCGAGCCCGGTCCTCGAAGGGTCCCTCTCCCGCGGGGTGCACGAGACGTTTCCATTCCTTCTGCTCGGGACGGAAGGTGAGACAGGGACTGAGCACCTCGATGAACGAGAAGCCCGGCCAGGCGATGCCATCCACAATGAGCTTGGCAAGACCATTGGGGTCGCCCGCGAAACCGCGGCCGATGTAAGTCGCCCCTGCCGCCACGGCAAGAGCGAGCGGATTGATGGGATGCAGGCCGCTTCCCTCGGGGGCGATGTCGGTCACCCAGTCCGGCTCCGTGGTGGGTGATGGCTGCCCCTTCGTCATGCCATATACGTGGTTGTCCATCACGATATACAGAAGGTCCACGTTGCGGCGGCAGGCGTGGAGAAAATGGTTGCCTCCGATGGAATAGCCATCGCCGTCGCCGCCCACCGCGATCACTTCGAGATCAGGTCGTGATGTCTTCAACCCGATGGCGAAGGGAAGGGCCCGGCCGTGCACACCGTGGAAGCCGTACGCAGCCGTATAGGCGGGAAGCCGGGAGGAACACCCGATGCCGGACACGACCGCGATCTGCTCCGGCGGGCGGCCGAGGTGCACGAATGCCCGCTCGAGCGCGGCCACGACCCCGAAGTCGCCGCAGCCCGGACACCAGATGGGTTTGACATCCGACTTGAAGTCCTTCGCCAGAAAAGCCTTGGTCACGGGTTCGTTCACGTCGCACTCCATTTCGTCAGGACATCCGCGAGCTCGCGAGGACGCAGAGGCAGCGGTCCCGGACGCGCGTGGCTCTCCACCGCAATCCGCGTGACGTCCGAACCACGCAGCTGGCGGGCGAGTTGTCCGCCTTGATTCAGTTCCACCACCAGGATTCGCTGCACTCCCTGCAATGCCGTCTCCATGCGCAGCATGGGGATCGGCGACAACAGCCGCAGCGCGATGTGCCGGAACCTGCTGCCATCGGCACCCAGACGACCCAGGGCTT
This sequence comes from Betaproteobacteria bacterium, assembly GCA_016713305.1. Classification (NCBI taxonomy): domain Bacteria; kingdom Pseudomonadati; phylum Pseudomonadota; class Betaproteobacteria; species Betaproteobacteria bacterium. Next base: position 5,910 of record JADJPK010000022.1, on the reverse strand, counting down.
CGGTCATCGCTCCCGCTGTCGATCCCCAGGTGATGACCGCCCATTCGCCCTCACCGGAAATGTCCGCCCAATGGTCGCCGAACTCGTGCGCGTGCAGCTTGCGCAGCCGCTTCTCCATCTGGGCGAGGTGGTCCCTGGCGGCAGAAGAAGGCGTTCCCGCCTCGCTGTGCGTGAGGCCTTCCCCGATCCACTGCCCATGCGGCTCGCCCGGAATCGCCATCGGGGAGACGCCGGAATCGGTCAGTGCGTAGCGCTTGTATCCGCCGGGCTTCAATCCGCTGGCAATGCTGCGGGTGGGCGCAGAGTCCCGGGTCGGAGGGGCGTCGATGATGCTGCGGGTCTGGCCGATCGACTGGTCGGACAGGACGATGACGGGCACCTGCAGCGCCTCGGCCAGTTCCACCGCCCACTGCACCGTGGGCAGGCAGTCGCCAACAGACAGGGGCGCCAGCACGACCCTGGGCGCATCGCCGTGCGCCCCATGGACGGCAAGATCGAGATCGGACTGCTCGCTCTTCGTGGGGATACCCGTGGAAGGGCCGCCCCGCATCACGTCGATCACCACCGCCGGAATTTCCGCCGCGGTTGCCAGGCCCAGCGTCTCGATCATCAGCGACAGACCCGGACCGGACGTCACCGTCATGGAGGGCGTTCCCCCGAAGGATGCTCCAAGCGTCATGCCGATCGCGGACAGTTCGTCTTCGGCCTGGACCATGGTGCCCCCCAGCTTGGGCAAGACCGGGGCCAGCCATTCCACGACCTCCGTGGCGGGCGTGATCGGATAGCCGGCCACGAATCGCACACCCTCCGCGGAGCTGGCCCAGCGCGGATGCCTCGTTGCCACTGACGATCCAGCGGTTGACGCTCGAGGCATTCGCCGCACCGAGCACCAGGCCGTCTCCCTCCGGCAAGGGCAGCGCATGCCCGGCAAGCATGGCCGCCGTGCTGCTTTCCACGGCCGCGCCGCCCTTCGAACCTATGCGGGCGGCCAGAACGCCTTGCACGATGTCCACGTCGAGACCCAGCATCGCAGCCACGCTCCCCAGGGCCACCATGTTCGGCCTGCCCCCGGGTATCGTTCCCGCGATTTCGGCGAACGGCATGGCGACGCGCGAGGCGCCGGAGCGCGTCATCGCTTCCGGCGCCTCGCCCATCTTCGGGTCACCGACAATGAGACTGCCCGCCTGCATGGGAATCTCGGCCGCGAAGCGTTCGACGTGTCCCCAGTCGATGGCCACCAGGAGGTCGTAGTGGTCCGGCGGCCCGCCGATCGGCGCCACACCGAGCCTCAACAAGGCAGCCGCCTCTCCGCCACGCACCTGCGGCCCGGACAATCGGCTGAAGAGACCGTAGTACCCTTGCCGTGCTGCCGCGTCCAGGAGCATGGCGCCAATGGTCATGACCCCTGCTCCTCCGCTGCCGACCAGGGCAAGAGAAACTGTTTCGCGCATGCTCACCTCGGCTTTCGTCTGATCGGATTCGCACCTTGCCGCAGGCGGCCGCCAGCGACATTGACTCACATCAACGCAGCAAGGGCTGCCGGAGAGGTCCCGCGCAGCCTGCGCCGTGTTCGACCGCATGGTCGCGAAACGGAACCCGACGCTCTGTGACCATGGGCACAGACGGAGACTTCCGCAGCAAGTAAACTCGATCTGTTCCGCAGCCAACCGTTACGACCTCGAGGATCTCGACTTGAGCTGGATCACAGGCATTGGGCTCACACCTTTCGGCAAGCATCCGGGCCGAAGCACGCTCGATCTCATGAGCGACGCCGCCTCGTCGGCACTGCTGGATGCTCATCTGGAGCGCGGGCAGATCGACGGCCTGCTGACCGGATACTCGACAACGTTCCCGCATCTCATGCTGTCGACGCTGTTCGCGGAGCACTTCGGCATCGTCCCCTCGTACGGGCACGCCATACAGCTCGGAGGCGCCACCGGCTTCGCGATGGCGATGCTGGCGCACCACGTGGTCGAGTCCGGTCTCGCCCGCAACGTGCTGGTGGTCGCGGGCGAGAACCGGCTCACGGGCCAGAGCCGGGACAGCGCCGTGCAGACGCTGGCCCAGGTGGGCCATCCGGTCTACGAGGTGCCCCTCGGCGCCACCATCCCTGCCTATTACGGACTCGTCGCCTCCCGGTACATGCACGATTTCGGGACGACGGAACAGGACTTCGCCGCGCTGGCCGTGCTGATGCGATCGCACGCCTGCCTCCACCCCGGCGCACAGTTCCGGGAACCCATCACCGAAGCCGACGTTCTGGCCTCCAAGGCGGTGGCCTCACCCCTCAAGCTGCTCGACTGCTGTCCCGTCTCGGATGGCGGCGCGGCGTTCGTGGTCAGCCGCGATGCCACCTCGCCGCATTCGGTGCGCGTGCTCGGAACGGCACAGGCCCACACCCACCAGCATGTGAGTGCCGCGCCCAGTCTGACGCAGTTCGGGGCGGCTGCCTCCACGCGAGCCGCACTCGATTCCGCGAAGCGACGCCTCGCGGATGTCGACTACGCCGCCATCTACGACAGTTTCACCATCACCATCACCATTCTTCTGGAAGAGATCGGGCTTGCACCGCGGGGGGCCGCCGGGCGGCTGGCTCGCGAAGGACATTTCTCTCGCTCCGGCCCGACGCCGCTCAACACCCACGGCGGCCTGCTTTCCTACGGCCATTGCGGCGTGGGCGGAGCGATGGCCCACCTCGTCGAAGCCCACTTGCAGATGACTGGCCGGGCCGGCGCCCGGCAGGCCGGCGAACGGCACCTCGCACTGTTGCACGGAGACGGCGGCGTACTGTCGTCCCACGTGAGCCTCGTCCTGGAGAGACCGGCATGAACGCACCCACCCTGCTCGACTGGACAGAGGGCGGCGACGGCATCACCTACCAGCGATGCGGCCACTGCGCTCATGTGTGGTACTTCCGGCGGGAGTTCTGTCCGTCGTGCGGCGAATCCTCGCCGCCGCGACTGCAATCGACCGGAACGGGTGTGCTGCATGCGCTTACCCGCGTGTTCCGTGCGCCAAGCGAAGCCTTGCGGGTCCATGCGCCCTACAGCATAGGCCTCGTGGATCTCGACGAGGGCGTGCGCGTCGCGGCGCACGTGCGGGACGATGCGCGGATCGGCGATCGCGTCCGCGCGGAATACGTGACCTTTGGCGACCGGCGGATCCCTTCCTTCTGCAAGGAGTGACCGGGGGGAGAGCAGGAACCGGGTGCCCGCAATACGCAGGTCCGCCGGCGTTTTCCCGGCCTCCGGCCAGGCGGCGGCACCTCGGGCAGCGCCAGCCCGGTGCAGCTTCGCAACACCGGTGAATGCCGCTACTCTCCGGGGTTCGTTCAATCGCCCGCCCGTATCGCACTCATGAGCACGCCCCTCCGCGCCGCCGTCGCCCCCGAATCCATCGTCGTCATCGGCGCCTCCGAGAACCCCGACAAGATCGGCGGACGCCCGCTCTACTATCTGGGCAAGCACGGGTACCGCGGCCGGGTGTACGGCATCAATCCGAAGCGGACCGAGACACAGGGTTTTCCGACCTTCGCATCGCTGGACGCACTGCCCGAGGCGCCCGACGCCGCCATCATCGCGGTCCCCGGCAATGCGGCAGTGGAGGCCGTGGCCACTTGCGCGGCGGCGGGGGTCAAGCTCTGCGTCGTGATGACCTCCGGCTTCGGGGAGACCTCCAGCGAGGAAGGGCGGCTGGGTGAGCAGAAGATGCGCGAGACCGCGCGGGCCGCGGGAATGCGGGTGGTCGGACCCAACTCGCAAGGCCTGGCGAATTTCGGCAACGGCGCCGTCCTGTCGTTCTCGTCCATGTTCCTCGAGATTCCGCCCCTGGACGGCCCCGTCGGCGTGGTGAGCCAGAGCGGTGCGATGAGTGTCGTGCCTTATTGCATGCTGCGCCGGAAGGGCATCGGCGTGCGTTACGCGAACGCCACGGGGAACGACTGCGACGTGACGGTGGCGGAGCTGGCCGCGGAAATGGCCCGCGATCCGGAGATGCGCCTCATCCTCATGTACCTGGAGAGCATCCCCGACGCGGCCCCGCTCGCCGAAGCGGCGCGGATCGCCCGTGAGCGCGGCGTGCCTATCGTGGCGCTCAAGTCCGGACGCACGAGCGCCGGCCAGCAGGCCGCGAAATCGCACACCGGGGCACTGGCCAACGAGGATCGGGTGGTCGATGCGTTTCTCGAGCGCCACGGCATCTGGCGGGCGAACGATCTGCGCGAGCTCTCCCACGCCACCGATCTGTATCTGAAGGGATGGAAGCCGGCGGGACGCCGGCTGGTCGCCATCAGCAACTCGGGCGCCGTGTGCGTGATGGCGGCCGACGCGGCCACGCGGGCCTCCATGCCCATCGCCCAGCTCGCGACGCAGACCAAGGCCGAGCTGGCCTCGATCCTCCCCACCTTCGCCACCAGCACCAATCCGATCGACATCACGGCGGCGCTGCTCACCAACAGCGGCCTGTTCGGCGCCATCCTGCCGGTCGTCGCACGCGACCCTGCCGCGGACGCCTTCGTCATCGGCATTCCTGTCGCTGGCGCCGCCTACGACGTGGAGGCCTTCGCCCGCGACACCGCGACATTCGCCGAGGCGACCGGCAAGCCCACCATCGCTGCGATCACGCAGGACGAGGTCGCAGCACCGTTCAAGGCGCGCGGCGTTCCCGTATTCCAGACCGAGGCGGAAGCGGTGGCGGCGCTGGCGCAATTCGTGGGTCACCACGAACGGATGCGCGACGCGAAGCCGACGCGGCCCGTCGGGCGCCGCGAGGCCGGTGCCTCGAGAATGCTGAACGAGGCGGACAGTCTGGCCCTGCTGCAGCGCGCCGGCGTTCCGGTCATGACGCACCGCCTTTGCCGGACGGCGGAGGAAGCCGTCGCGGCATTCGAGTCGATGGGCGGTTCCGTCGTCGTCAAGGGCTGCTCGCGCGATGTGGCCCACAAGTCGGAACTCGGGCTCGTGGCGCTGAGCCTCGTGAACAAGGATGAGGTGCGCAGCGCGTTCGATCGGATGCAGCGGACGCTCCAGTCGCAAGGGGCGGCATTCGACGGCGTGATCGTGGCGGCCATGGAAAAGGCGCGGCGCGAACTGGTGGTGGGTGCGCACGTCGACCCCGTCTTCGGTCCCGTGATCGTGATCGGGGACGGCGGGAAGTACGTCGAAGCGATGCCGGATTCCACGCTCCTGCTGCCGCCGTTCGATTCCGACGACGTCCGGAAGGCATTGTCCCGTCTGCGTGTGGCGCCGCTGCTTGCCGGTGTAAGGGGCGATCCGGCCCTGGATGTGGAGGCGTACTGCCGGGCGGTCGTCGCGGTCGGAAACCTGATGACGGCGCCGGACTCGAGAATCGAAAGCCTGGACGTGAATCCTGTCGCCGTGGGCGCCGCGGGCGAAGGTTGCCGGGCGCTGGACGCGGTGGTCTTCGAAAGGACCTGACATTCCGGCCGGGACAATCTTTCCGGCAGCGAGGAGAAGCGGACCGTGCCGGCTCCGCCGTGTCAGCGGATCCTCAGCGTGAGTTGCTGCCGCGTCTGGACGACCTCGAAGCGGCGCAGCACGTTCTGCCCGAGCAGGGCCACCGGCCCCAGGGCCGGGTTGACGGCGACGCTCACATCGGAGACTTCCAGACAGGCGAGCTTCAGACGCTGCCCCCGGGCGATATGACCCGTCACCCGGCCTGCCGCCGTCTCGAACGAGGCGGGCGTGCCGCCCGGGATTCCCGCCGCCTGCGCCGCCGAGTCGTTGATCGTGACGTAGCTCGCCCCGGTATCCACGAGAAACCGCACCCGGGCTCCATTCACCTCGCCGTCGAGGTAGAAGTGCCCGTCCCTGGCGGCCGGCAGCACCAGTTCCTTCGCCCCGTCCCCACCCTCGCACCCCATGACCGCATCCGACGTCCTGCCGAAATAGT